>DATJDT010000496.1:0-15687 GCA_035497275.1 Pedobacter sp. | reverse complement strand
TGTTGCTGGCTCTGGAACGTCTTCGGCGATCACTTTCCTGTTCAAAAAAGAAAAGGCAACCCCACTATTCACATGATAAAACATTTTATTTACCGCAACTAGTTGATAAATAAACCGAAAGATAAAGAATATGATGCCGCACACATATATTGCTACGATTAAATTTCCCCAATTAAATTTTTCTGAATTAGGGCTTGCAACGCCAACCTGCGATACAAAGCCGTTTAATTGATCTACCCCTGTATACACACGTTGAGCAACAGATTGGGTCGCTAGCCATTCAAAGCGTAAAAAGGGGATAGCCAGGGATAGTACACCTGATGCAATTAAGTATATTCTGTTTAAGATAAAATAAGTCTCTTTATCTAATAACAGTTTATAAAAGCAGAAAAATACAATCAGGTAGATATTTACCTGTAGCAAATAATGCGCCCAACTCATTTTGGTTTATTTTTAAATTTGTTGATCATTTTTAAAATTTCATCTACATCTCCTAAATCAAGCTTCTCCTCCTTTACGAAGAAAGAGAACATACTCTCAACAGAATTTTCGAAGTAATTACCCAATAATTTCTCTGTTGCATGTCGCTTGTATTCCTCGCGACTAATTAGGGGATAATATTTATGAGCTTTGCCAAATGCTTCATGACCGATAAAACCTTTAACTTCTAAGATTCTGATAATGGTTGAAACTGTATTATAGGCAGGTTTAGGTTCTGGCAAATAATCCATTACTTCTTTTACAAATGAATTTTCTAGTTGCCATACAATTTGCATGATTTGTTCCTCGGCCTTTGTTAAATCTTTAATTTCCATGTTAATTGTTGTTTTTTATGTATTATGAGCGTTTTTATTTCAAATGAGTGTTATTATTTGAGTAATTTAACGAATAATTAGTATAAACTTAAAACTAATATTTTAGTTTTCAAAATTTTTAAGCAATTTTTTTTAACTCAATAATAAATAAATCAAAATATAATGAAGATAGCTTTTCATGGTGCGGCACGTACAGTTACTGGAAGTAAACATTTGATTACTTTAGATTCAGGTTTAAAGATTTTACTAGATTGTGGGCTTTTTCAGGGGATGGGCCATGTTACTGATCAACTAAATGAACATTTTGGATTTGAACCTTCATCAATAACGTATGTAGTCCTTTCTCATGCCCATATCGATCATTGCGGTTTACTTCCGAGATTGATAGCTGACGGTTTTAATGGAACCATATTTTGTACCCCCGCAACAATGGATTTAGCTCGGATATTAATGTTGGATTCAGCGAAGATACAAATGCAGGACAGTGAATTTTCAAATAAGCACTTAAGGCCAGGGGAGGAAGAAGAGCTGCCATTATATACTGATCAAGATGTAATTAAAGCGGTTGGTTTAATGAAGGTGATTGAGTATGGAGAAAATTATCAAATAGCCGAAGGGATTAAATTAAAGTTTACCGATGCTGGTCACATATTGGGTAGCGCAGCGGTTCATTTAACCCTAGTGGAAAATGGTAATGAAAGGAAATTAACTTTTAGCGGAGATATTGGCCGTTATGGTGATCTATTGCTTAAAAGTCCCGAAGTTTTTGATCAGGCAGATTATATCATTATGGAGTCTACTTATGGCGATTCTTTGCATAAGGATTTAGAACCGATAGAAAGGAGACTGCTGGAGATTATAAATTATACTTGTAAAATTAAAAAAGGAAAGGTGGTCATTCCAGCATTTAGCGTTGGTCGTACACAGGAGCTGCTATATGCCCTTAATGGTCTCGAGTTGAAAAATCAATTGCCTGATGTGCCCTATTTCGTTGACAGCCCGCTTTCAGCGCAAGCAACTGCAGTTTTAAAAAATCACACAGAAGTTTATAATAAAGCGGTAAAAGAAGTATTGACTGTTGATGATGATATTTTTTCATTTAAAGGGTTGAGATTTATTGAAAGCACAGAAGAATCAAAAGCGTTAAATAATGACAATCGCCCTTGTGTAATTATTTCCTCCTCCGGTATGGCCGAAGGAGGAAGAGTTAAACATCACATTAAAAATATTATCGGAAATGAAAAAAATACTATTCTAATGGTTGGTTATTGTGAGCCTTCATCACTAGGTGGGAAGTTAATCGCTGGTCAAAAGATAGTCGAAATTTTTCGTGAAGATTATGAAGTTAAAGCGGAGGTAAACTCCATAAAATCGATGAGTGCACATGGAGATTACGAAGATTTACTGCGCTTTTTATCTTGTCAAGATCCTTTAAAAGTAAAACACTTGTTTTTGGTGCATGGAGAATATGAGGTTCAACAACGTTTTGCAATGCGTTTAAAAGAGAAAGGATTTAAAAATATTTCAATACCTTCTTACCACGAAAACTTTGATATAACTACTTAACATGTACGTTATATTTAATTAAGCCATGTCCGAAGCCGTCGACTATTAATCTTATTCTTGATTTAACGTCAAGTTTTTTAAAGAGGGATTTTCGATAGTTTTCTACAGTTCGGTGACCAATATTCATTTTCGTTGAGATTTCTTTATAGGTTAGTTGTTCGGCACAGAGTTGAAGGAATAGCTGTTCTTTTTCAGTTAAATTGGGTTTAGTTGGTTCATTATTTCTTAATGAAGCTATTAGCCTTCCAGATACCAGCTCGCTTATAAAAAACCCTTTTTTATGGATGATTTGGATAGCATGGAGAAGATCAGATGGCTTTGATTCTTTTAATAGATATCCACCTGCTCCGCATCTCACTATCTCGGTGATCGCTTTTTCATCTTCGAACATACTAAGAGCTAATACACGCATATCAGGGTAGTTACTTTTTATCCATTGTGTAGTAGCATAGCCATCCATAATGGGCATACTTATGTCCATTAATACTACCGCTACTTGTCCATGCTTTTTAATTTTATCTTGGAAGTCAATTCCATTTTTGGCGGCAAAGATAACATCGACTTCATCAAATTTTTCCATTAAGCTTACTAAGCCTGAACGGAATAATGTATGGTCGTCGACTATTGCTATTGTTATTTTGTTATTCATAATTTAAGGATAAGGTATTTCAATTGTAATTATAGTTCCTTCTAGGGGTTTAGAATCGATTTTTATTTTTCCTGTGAGCTTCTCAATGCGATTTTGAAGGGAGTGAAGGCCAACTCCATTTTTTTGTCTTATAATCTCGTTATAATCAAAACCAACCCCATTGTCTTTTATAGTTAAGTGCAAAATTTGCTTAGCTATAGAAATACTGATTTCAATTTTCTTTGCTTCAGCATGTTTAATAATGTTATGTAAAATTTCCTTGAATAACTGCAGAATGATATGGTCTTTCGTAGAGGATGATATCGGGAGTGTTAAAATCTTATTTTTAACACTTAACTTATATCTATCAATTTTTCTAATCCAGTCTAATTCCCGCTCAATGGCTTGCCCTAAACTTATTTCAATCACTTGTTCACCGTGAAAAAATTTTGCTAAACCTCTTAGTTCAGCAATGGATTTAGTAACTAAACTTAAAGATAACGCAAGTTTTTCTTCCGACTCACGGAGTTCTGCTAAGTTAATCGAGTTTAATGTAATTGTTGTTAAACTTAAGAGCTGCCCCATATTGTCATGTAAATCTGCCGCAATAATTTGCATAGTTTGTTCCCGTACAGTAACAGATGTTTTTTCGACCTCTGATTCGAATTGCTCGTTCATTTTAATTTTTTCTTCAAGATGTAATCTCTTTTTTCGAAAGTATATGACGATAAAAAAAGGCATGACAATCCCAATAATTAAGACAATTATTGAAGTGATGATAATTATCGCGAATAGGTCTGAGTTTTGGAAAGACATAAGAATGATTTTATCCAACAACCATACATTAGCATATTTAAAATGGAAATTAATACATATCTAAATGGAAAAGAATTCGTTTTGCTAATCATAATTAATCGATCGAGATTGAGATTTACTGTTGTTGATCCGGCATAGAACAAAACGCAACCTGTAACGAACCAAAAACCAGGTTCCTTAATTATAGCTAAGTTTTGTTCTTGATAAATTAAACTATAGTAGTAAAAAACAGAAAATATAATAATGCTCGTCCCAAATAATACATTTGTAATAGCAAAGAAATGGCTAAATCCCAAGGTGTGCCACTCCCAGGCATAGCAACTAATCAATGCTACAAAGACAATCTTTATAAGAGTATTGATAAAGGGTAAAGCTATCAATTTAGCAAATAAAAATAAATGGAAGCTCAAATAAATGAGTAAGAACATATTATAAATCGAATGTGTACTTACGCTCTCTGTAGAGGTTTTAACCAGATAAAAACAATAACTCTCTACAAAAACAGTAACAATAAGATAGGGTATCACTGAACGCCAAAATTTAGGCACAACTTTAGTAGTTAGTAAAACGGATGTGATTAAACACATCCATTCCATAATTATTCCAAAGGGAATTTTAGTTAATATCACTATATAGTAGCTGAAGGTCGAGATGGTTCGCTTCCAATGTCAAAGATACAATATTCGGTATCATTATAATCAGGTAGACATTCCTCTGAACAATCAGGGGGGCATAAAACAGATTGATCTAGTCCGTAGCCGCCATCATTAGGGTCTGTGCTCTGAGAAGATAGTATTATATTTTCCTGACTTGTTAAAATGTCTTCAAACTGATATTCTCCTCGAATAATTGTATTACACAGAATTGCGGTATCGAAATTTAGATACCTAGCTTTTTCAACATCATCATTGCCGGGGCAATTTGCTAACTCGAAATGGTTTCCCATATAAATTTTTAAGCCAAATCTTTCTTCATTATTGAATTCAACGTTTGAAATTATCCCATTGTCTATGAATAACTTAATTACTTCTTCGGCGCCAAAGTGAGCATAGTTAAAACGTTTTTGAGTGGGTTGATTTTCTCGATATGCGACAACCATTTCTTTAATCGTTTTTCTATCCATTTTAATGGAGTGGTTACTGTTTGAACCTTCTAATTTTAATGACATAATTTTAATATTTAGTATTTACAATGTTATTTATGGTGAAATTCGTCAAATCTCCATACTCCGATTACCGTAGAATTACCCTTTTTTTAGGCTAAAAAGACGGTAGTTGATTAAATAATTTTAAACTATTTTATAGCCCATTATTGGATTGGTGCATCCACAAAAAAATGCCCAATGAAATTTAATCCACTGGGCATTGAACAAAACGGTTATGATCACCGTTTTGGTAGGTCTTGTTAAGTTTCTCTTAGCTTATTGTCTCGGAGCTGCTGGTGTAGGCATTGTTTTACGAGGCAATTTTTCTGCTCTCTCTGAAGTATGATAAACGAAAGAAGCAACAATAGTAGCCGATTTCTTCAAGTCATCACCATCTAAGCGATCAAAAGTATCTTGATTAGAATGGTGGGTACGTGTATTATAATCCATAGGATCTTGGATAAATTGAAAGCCTGGTAAGCCAACGCCATCAAACGCCTGGTGATCTGTACCGCCTGTATTGTTGATAGTAATTGTTTTAGCGCCTAGATCGGTGAAAGGCGTTAGCCAGGTTTGGAAAATGTCTTTAACCGCAGCATTACCTTGTAAATATACCCCACGAATAGTTCCTGTTCCATTATCCAAGTTGTAATAAGCGCTTAATTTTTCATGCTCTGGTTTTGGTTTCATGTCGGCAGGGTCGGCAAAATGCTCTTTTACGTAGCCTCTAGAGCCAAATAAACCTTGCTCTTCTGAGCTCCATAAAGCGATACGAATAGTACGCTTTGGTTTAAAATCGATTGCTTTTAAAATACGCATTGCTTCAATCATCACAGCCGATCCCGCTCCATTATCTGTTGCCCCTGTTCCCGAGTGCCACGAATCATAGTGGCCACCTAACATTACAATCTCGCTTTTTAACTTAGGGTCGGTGCCTGGGATTTCGGCAATTACATTATATCCTTTAGGGTCTTTGTCATAAAATGAAGTCTTAACTTCCGCCTCTAGCTCTACTTTTTCGCCACTACGTAATAAACGTAAAATGTGCAAATAATCTTCACTACTTACTTCAAGTTCTGGATTAACGGGTTTTGCATCTAATTTGTATGAAGCGCCGTTACTGGTAAAGAAAGTACCATGACTACCACGAGCGTAACTTAATTTTAAACCAATTTTTTCAGCCAATAACATGCTGTCGATTGCAGCTCTAACGGCAACTAATTTTAACATCATAGCCCGTTGATTGCCTCCGGCATTGCCAAAACCACCTTGACGACCAGCTCCTGGCGCTTGAGGTTGAGTTGCAGCCATTTTTTCTAAAGCTTCCTCGGTATATCTTACTGCATCGGCAGTGTACGAGTTTTTTAAAGGTTGAAGAGTAGCCGATTCGATCATGACGATTTTGCCTGTCAATTTACCTTTGTATTTAGCTAAATCAGTAACTGTGTCGGCCTTAATTAATATTACTTCAGATTTAATAGCTCCTTTTGTACCAGGTGTCCATGCTTTAGGTGAAGCAATAATTGGGCGGTAAAAAGGTAAAGTAGTTGCGGCATAATATTTATCAACCTGCCATCCCTTACCAAATTCTCCCCACGCTTCTAAATGTACATTTTGAAGCCCAATTTCCTTGAAGTATTTAACAGCCCAATCTTGTGCTCTTTTTAAGCCTGGTGAGTTCGATAAACGCGGTCCAGCTACATCTGTAATCTTGTGGGCAATTTCCATGGCTTTTGAATTGTCTAAGCCTTCGGTTCTGATCTTTTGTACAGCAGCATTGTTTATGGGCTCCTGAGCGAAAGCAGAAAAGCATAGGCCAAGTGCCAATGCGCTAAAAGTAAATGTTTTAATCATCTTAAGTTAGTTTTAGTTAAGTAACGTTGTTGTTGGTGAATTTACAGGTAATGCTAATTATTTGTACCTTTCTATTCATATTTTTACACTTGCTTTTTATGACAAAACTGAAATCTTTTAGCATTTTATGCTCTTTTTTAACATTTTATAGTTTAAGTCTCGTTGCACAAAAAACGGAAGTCAAAGATTCCAATATCAGTAGTATGGTGAATGAAGTTTCATCAACTAATTTAGAAATCATCATTAGAAAGTTGGTTTCTTTTAAAACCAGGCATACTTTGAGCGATACTATCAGTAAAACAACAGGCATTGGAGCAGCTAGAACCTGGATAAAAAGTGAATTTGAAAGATATGCAGCTAGTAGTGGAGGAAGATTACAAGTGAGCTATGATACCTTTACCCAACCAGCTGACGGAAGAAGGATTACTGCACCGGTAGTGCTTAAAAATGTAATAGCTGTATTGCCAGGTACAGATCCAAATGATAAAAGAATGTTAATGGTTTCAGGTCATTACGATTCGAGGGTAACAGACGTAATGAATGTGAAGGATTTTGCACCTGGCGCCAACGATGATGCATCTGGCGTAGCCGCAGTGCTAGAAATGTGTAACGTGATGAGTAAGCAAAAATTTAATGCAACCATTGTTTTTGTTGCTATGGTAGGTGAAGAACAGGGCTTATATGGGGCAACAAATTTGGCGAAAAGAGCTAAAGCAGAAGGTTGGAATGTTCATTTATTGATGAATAATGATATTGTAGGTAACTCCTATGGGATGGAGACTGATATCAAAGATAACAAAAGTGTGAGGGTATTTAGTGAAGGTGTACCTTCGGGAGAAACACCAGCGCAAGCCTCAGCCCGTATGTCGGCAGGAACTGAAAATGATGGGAAAGCAAGACAGGCAGCTAGGTATATTAAAGAGGTAGCGGAGCGCTACGTAGATCAATTAGAGGTTAAATTGATTTACCGTAGAGATAGATATTTAAGAGGAGGTGATCATACTCCATTCTCCCTACAAGGTTTTACGGCCGTCCGTATTACGGAGATGAATGAAGACTTTAACCGTCAGCACCAAGATGTAAGAACAGAAAATGGCTTTAAGTTTGGCGACTTACCCGAATATGTAGATTACAACTATTTACAAAAAGTAACCAGAATGAACTTATCAGTTATGGCGAATTTAGCTTTGTCATGTCAAGAACCAGAAAATGTGGTGGTTCAAACCTCAGGATTAACAAATAAAACCGCATTAAAATGGGATATACCAAAAGGAAAGACCCCTGCTGGTTATTATGTTTTAATGCGTGAAACTACTAGCCCTTTTTGGGAACGGAAATTTTTTGTGAAAACGAATGCTGCAACTTTAGCTTTCTCGAAAGATAATTACTTTTTTGGTGTGCAATCTGTTGATGAGACTGGACATGAAAGTTTGGTAATTATCCCCAAACCAGGAAGGTAAGGGGATAATTACTAAAGCTTTATTTAATAGTCTTTTTCGCTACAATAAAGTATCCGATTACAAAAACAACTGCTCCGCAGATTAAACTGTTATAGATACCTTGGTCAAATACAACCATTTTGGTAACATCAGCTCCAGCATTCATAATTTTGTTTACTGTTAAATTTGGATAAGCATATGGCAAATAATCTACATATTTCCACTTTACTCCCACGGTGATGATGCCCATGATGGTCATTAAAAATCCAATTCCAAAAGGTTTCAAGAAGTCGGACCAGATGAGGTTCATCAAAAATTGGATGGAAATGATCCCAATAGATGATAGAAATAGTTTGCCGAAAAATTTAATGATAATAGTGTTCGGGTTATAGTCGCTAAATTTTAACTCAGGTTTAATGGCTTCTATCACATGCCCCGATCCAATAATGAATCCAGCAAACAAAAACATTGTCACAAAAGTTAAAAATACGATGTAGATATATTTACTTGTGTAAATGGATAATTTGGGTAAAGGCAAAGAAAAGAGGCTTTTCCATGTATCGCCTTTATACTCCATATTGGTAATGGCATAGGTGTTATAAATTACTAATATTGGTAATAACAACACACCCATTACACCTAGGATGGACGAGATGTATCTAAACCAAAGTAAAGGAGCAGGGTTACTGGCTAATTTGGTAGCCTGAGAAATAAAACCCCAACTCATTAATATACAAATAATCAGTGGCAGCAAAATGGCACTCCAAAAAGCAAGCGTTTTTCTTGATTTGTAAAATTCTGATGTTAATGAAACAAGTAGTGAGCGCATAAACTAATTTTTTGATGTAATGTCTAAGAATAAATTTTCAAGGTCCTTTCTTTCTGTACCTATTGTATACACCTTAATGCCATTTTGGATCAATAGGGTGTTAAGATTAGCCATAGCGTCTTTACTTTGAAAGGCGATGGTAATTACATTTCCTTTTCGTTGTAGTATTTCCGTAGCTCCCAATAATTCGATTGTTTTTTCAAGGTTGTCAACTTCTACTTTGATAGTAGGTTTAGAAAGATCATGTAGATCATCTATTGTTCCTTGAAATAAAAGTTCTCCTTTATTGATGATGCCAACATGGGTCGCTGTTCTTTCGATTTCTGCTAATAAATGGCTTGATACCAAAATGGTTTTTTGATGTTTGGTAGCCAGCTCTATCATCAAATTTCTGATTTCAATAATGCCATTTGGGTCTAAGCCATTGGTAGGCTCATCTAGTAAAAGCAGTTCTGGGTCTGATACGAGTGCTAGGGCAATGCCTAAGCGTTGTTTCATCCCTAATGAATATTTGCCTGCTTTTTTGTTGGCAGCATCTGTTAAACCAACTAAGCTTAACATTTCGGCTACTTTAGTTTTTTTAATTCCTAGTAATAAGCATCGGTTAACCAGATTTTCTTTACCAGTTAAATGACCATAAATAGCAGGTTGTTCTACCAAAGCGCCCATGCGTTTTAAACTGGCAATGCGATTAGTATTTATATCTTTTCCAAAAATGAAAACCTGATCGCTGGGCGATTGTAACAGGTTTAACAAAATTTTGATAGTTGTGGTTTTTCCAGCACCATTAGGGCCTAAAAAGCCATAAATGCTTCCAACAGGTACTTGAAGGGATAAATTTTTAACTACGGTTTGGGTACCGAAGTTATAGGTTAAACCTACTGTTTCTATAGCTAGGTTACTCATCTTATTTTAAAATTGCAGTAGTTGCTTTAATCATACTAGTAGTTGCTGAAGGAGTGCTTTTTAAAGCTACTGATTCATTTTGATTAATATTAGCAGTAGTAGCAAAGGCTAATACCATCATTATAAATACTGGAACTAATAAAAGGATGAAAGGCGATACGTTCGATAACTTTTTCATAATTGGTTAATTTTTTATTCTGTGGTTCTTCTTGTTTGTTTTGTTGAACAAATAGAATAATTAAATAAAACATGCTAAAATGTTTTAGACCAAGTGCATTTTATTCTAGATAAACACCTAAAATGACTAGTTTTATAGCTTGTTGCCAGATTTAGCCATTTGGTAGAATAAAAATGCCAGTTGGTCGAAAGTCATACTAAAAAACAATAGGAATAGTTACTTTGGATTACCATACAGGCATAAAATAATTTTTTAAAAGATGAAAAGTAAAGGTGCAATAATTGTAAATCTTCTATTTTGGTTGGCAACTGGCGCAATTATTAGCTTAGAGATTTTCCAATCTAAGGACAAAGCGGATTGGTTTAGCCTTTGGGTTGAATTTGGCTACTATGGTATTATCAATGTCTCTTTGTTTTTTATTAATTCACTGATTTTAATTCCCGACATCATTAAAAAACGCCAAAAATCATGGCTTTATCTTTTCTTGATTATCGGATTGATCGGGGTAACGGTAGTTCTTAAATTGGGAATTGCCATGATGTATCCTGAAATTATTTTGCAACACACAAGAAACGGAAAGATCATTCATCAGAGCTATTTAAATTATACTATTGGATGTCTTTTTTTATCAGGCTTCTTCGTAGTGATGAGCTCACTCTTGAAGTTCGCAACAGATTGGTTTTCTAACGAGCGGGTTCAGCGTAATCTGGAGAGCCAGAAAAAAGATATGGAGCTTCAGTTTTTAAAATCTCAGTTAAATCCACACTTTTTATTTAATTCATTAAACAACATTTATTCACTAGCCTATCAAAAATCAGATAAAACTGCTGATGCCATTTTAAAACTTTCGGAAATTATGCGGTATATGATTTACGAGAGTAATGATAGCTGGGTTGCTTTAAGCAAGGAAGTTGAGTATGTACAGAGCTATATCGAACTACAAAAATTAAGATTTAAAGATGGGGCTGCAGTAGAGTTAACGTTAAATGGAGAGATTGATGCGCAGCATGTTGTTCCGTTAATTTTAATTTCTTTTGTTGAAAATGCATTTAAGCATGGGGTTGCTAATGATCCTGAAGATCCAATTCGGATTAATATTATTGCTAACCAGAAAATTTTGCATTTTAGCATTACCAATAAAAAGAGTAAAACCAATAAGGACGCAATGGGGGGTGTTGGATTAAACAATGTTGAAAGAAGATTACAATTGTTATATCCGGATCGATATAAATTAAATATTGTAAATTCGGCTACCCATTATACAAGTGAATTGATGTTAGATATATGATGTTAAAATGTATTGCTGTTGATGATGAGCCTTTAGCGCTCGATATTATTGAGGATTATATTTCCAAGATCCCATTTTTAGAATTGGTTAAAAGAACGGAAAATGCAATTGAAGCTTTGCAATTGGTGCAAGCTGGAGGCATTGATCTGGTTTTTTTAGACATCCAAATGCCAGATTTAACGGGAATTCAATTTCTAAAAATAGCAAGTGGAAGATCTAATTATATTTTAACAACTGCTTATTCACAATATGCTTTAGAAAGCTATGATTTGAATGTTTCAGATTATCTATTGAAACCAATAGCCTTCGATCGTTTTTATAAAGCAGTGGAAAAAGTACGCAATCAAATGCAGAAAGAGGAGGTAGCTCCAGTTGTTGAAACTCCACAGAGCGTGGTGCCCGCAATCTCGACCCCTGTGCAAGATTTTATCTTCGTTAAAACTGAACATAAAATTCAAAAAATACAGTTAGACGATATTTTATACATCGAAGGATTGAAGGATTATATCTCCATTTTCACAAAAAATGAGCGTGTAATAACGCTTCAAAATATGAAGAAGATGGAAGAAACTTTACCTAAAGGTGAATTTATTAGAGTTCACAAATCTTATATTATCTCTTTGGATAAGATAGAAAGCATTGAGCGGAGCCGTATTTCGATTGCAGGGAAAATTATTCCAATCGGAGATACTTATAGAGATGAATTTTTTAAATTAATTGACGGAAAGAATATTTAATTATTAGTTGCTAGGGGTTTTACCCTATAACCTAGTTTCCTTAGCCCTTTTATTAAGCCATCATTACCTAATAAGTGACCAGCACCTACGGCAATAAATGTGGATTGATTTTCCATTAAATTTGGTAATTGAGCCATCCATTTTATATTGCGATTTTTTAATAGCTGGTCTAGCTCCTCTTGGGTATAACCATCTAATTTTACAAAAAGCTTTTCTAGCTCCTTCATGTTTTGGGCAATATAGTTTTCGTATAATGTTTGGCTTTCCTTTTTATTTCTTTCTTCATCTTTAATGCCTTTTAATAACAATTCTTTCTGTCTTTCAAGGCTATTGCCAAACAGCACGTTGGCTTGATCTTCGATAGTTTCTAATCCGATTATTTTTTTATTATGAGCTTTTCCATAATCTTGGATAGATTGGTCTAATGCGGGATTAGTCTCGCTAATGGTTTTAGGCGCTGTAAATTGCAACATTGTCATTTGTATAGCAACAGGCTTCATTGAATTGAACATTTTAAGGTCGTATCCTGATACCTTTTTCAAGTGACTGGCTACCAGTTCATATTGTTCAGCGGTTAACAATTTATCGAGGAAATTATTTTTCATTACCATGTAGGGTATTAGCTTTCCTGCCATGCTCTTATCTATGATGATTTCGCCTGCTATCGCATCAACTGCATTTAATTTTGATTGAAGAACCTTCATCGTATCAATAAAATCTTTTCCAGCAAAATGGTAGGTGCCAAATAGGTAGGATGATTTTTTTAGACCGTTTCCTGAAATTTCCCAGAGTAGAGAATTTTCTGCTTTTTTTGATTGAGCTTTAGTGCTTTCGCCGATACTTAAAAAGCAAATAATAAGATAAGCTATAATTCTCATGATGAAATGGTTTGGTTTAATTGCTCGCGTATTGCATTCTCTGCAGCTTTGGTGATTTCTTCAGCGTTTTTATCAGTTTTGTCTACCGGCTCTAAGACGGTCCATTTCACTGCATTTCCAATAGTTAATGGAAGTTTGCCATAACGTACAATTTTCCAAGAGTTTTCGATAGCTACTGGTACAATCAGTGCATTTGGAACAACCTTTAGAAGTGTGGCAATTCCGCCAACATGAAATGATTTTATTTTACCATCTTTTGCCCGGGTACCTTCGGCAAAAATAACGGCACTCCAGTTGTGCTCTTTCATTCTACGCCCTAGTTTAATGATTTCAGAAACGGATTGTTTACTATCTTTTCTATCGATATTGGCACCACCACCATATTTTAAGTTAAAAGAAATGGAAGGGATGCCTTTGGTAAGCTCTATTTTAGAAATGAATTTTGGATGATAGCGCCGTAAGTTCCAGATAATGCCAGGTATATCATACATGCTTTGATGATTGGCAATAAAAATGATTGGCTGGTTTAAGGGTAAGTTTTGGCGATTTATAAAGGTTACTGAGTTAAAAAGTAACCAATTGCAATAGGTTAAAAAGAAGTTTAAGATGTCAACGGAAACTTTATGCGCTTTATAACCAAAAAGCCGAAAGCAAATCCACTGGATTGGTTGAAAGATGCAAAGCCATAAGAAGAAAAAGAAATGGAATATCGATCCTAGTAGGTAGCCTAAAAACTTCATGTTAAATTTTTCCTTGTTCAATTAATATTTTTGTTTTTAAAATTCCCGCAACACTCATGCTATCTGTAATTTCACTATTGAATACCATTTGATAAGCCTCTTCGAAAGGTAGTTTACGTACTATCAATTCTTCGGTTTCTTCAGGAGATGAAGCACCCATTTGTAGATCTTGTGCGACATAAATAATAGCTGTTTCATCACACACAGAATTAGAAAGGTGCATTTTTTGAATTTCTGTGAATTTAGCGGCAATTATCCCTGTTTCTTCCTGCAATTCTCTTTTTGCACTTAATAAAGGATTTACATTTAATGCACCACCACCTTCAGGGATTTCCCAACTATAAGCTTTTAATGGGAAGCGATATTGGCCAACTAACCACGTGTTATAATCTTCATCAAGTACAACCACCCCAATTGCTAGATTCTTGAAATGTACTTCGCCGTAAATTCCTTGCCCACCTGCCGGATTAATTACCTGATGTTCTGTTAATTTAATCCAAGCATTGTCATAAATCTGATTGCTTTTTAAAACCTTCCAGGGATTGTCCAAATTCATGGTGCAAGATAGTTAAAAGCCATCATTCATCAAAGAATTCGGGAAGTACGCCCTAGGCGTCGTGGATATGATGTTAGGCCATTGTCAGACTATTGTTAGAGTTTGGTCAGAGTCTGTTAGACCCTACCCCTGATAAAACTCGTATAATAACCAATATTAGCCTATCCTGCATTTATTCAATCTTTAAATTTCTATATGTAAAAGATTAAAAGTAGCTTTGCCGCTATAAATGAAACACTTTGTTGCCATATCGCTTGTATTTTTTAGCTTAACACAGCTTGCAAAAGCTGATAGAGCTGAAGGCCTTAGGTTATTAACCGAAGGTTACTGCAGTCAGCAGCAAGTTTCTGTGCAAAAATTTACTCAACAGGCAAATCCTTTAAACGATGAGCTAAGTACCTACTTTTTAACTTCGAGTGAACTTGCTTTAATCGGTACACGTTCTAAAGTATTAACTACAAAATACCGCTTACAAGATCAAAACGTAAGCGATTTAATAGTGGTTAGCAAACCCAATAACAATAGCCCTTAGTTTTCGAAATCTATAAAGCAACGCTATTAATTTAGTGTATTTTACGCTTTTCTTCCCAATACAGCTGCCAAGTTGACTTAATACGTTAATGGCTTGGTTGTTGTGAATTAACCATTTTTAAAGTTTAAATAATAATTAATAATACCCATGCTAGGATTTTTAACCAAGATATTTGGAAGTAAATCAGAAAGAGATATTAAGGTTTTACAACCTTTGGTTCTCCAGATTAACGAAGAATACGCAAAACTCTCATCATTAAGTAATGATGAGTTACGTCATAAAACAATTGAATTTAAAGAAACCATTGCTGCGGCAGTGGCTGATATTGATGCTAAAGTTGAAGCAACTAAACAAAAAGCAGAAGACACCAATTTATCATTGCCTGAAAAAACCGCTTTATACGAAGAGGTTGATGCTTTAGCTAAGGATCGTGATGTTGAACTTGAAAAAGCATTGCAAGCAATTTTGCCAGCTGCATTTGCGGTTGTTAAAGAAACATCACGCAGGTTGAGCGAAAATGAAACACTAGAAGTTACTGCAACACCCTATGACAGAGATTATGCTGCTCGTAAAAGCAATGTGAAAATTGTTGGCGATAAAGCTTTCTGGGCTAATAAATGGGATGCAGCGGGAACTGAGGTTTCTTGGAATATGGTGCATTACGATGTACAGCTAATAGGTGGTATGGTTTTGCATGGCGGTAAAATAGCCGAGATGGCTACTGGAGAGGGTAAAACCTTGGTAAGTACCTTGCCGGCCTATTTAAATGCTCTTGCTGGTC
>DATJDT010000495.1:0-2840 GCA_035497275.1 Pedobacter sp. | reverse complement strand
CCAGTTTAAACATCGCATAAAACGGGGTTGAAGTTCTATTCTGAAACCAACTGATCGCATATAGATCATTTGTATTGGCTTCTGCATAAACGCTTACCGACTTAAAAAATGCATTGTTGTTGTTAAGTATTTTTACTTCTGTACCGGCACCAAGGTGTAAACGTAAAGCGGACGACCAAAAATAATATCCTTTGCGATATTGATGAGTGCTGAACTGGTAATCAAAGTTGTCGCCAGAGGTATAAGAAGGAAAAAAAACAGGGTTGATTGGGTGGATTATAAACTTATCCCTAATCTTTATAGCAAAAGGTTTATATTCGAATTTCGCAGTAAAAATACTCATCCACCCACCTTTTTTTTTCGGAACATAACCATAGTGAAGACTTAAAGTGGTTTTTTCCTTAAAAAAATTATAACCAATCCCGCCGCTTAAGTAGCCAATGCTACCTGCGTATTGCAGATTTACTTGATCGGGTTGTATACGTGCTAAAAAAGAACGCTGTGCAAAGCTACTCATCGAACAAAGAAGCAAAAATGATATTAGACTAAAAATTAATTTCTTGCGCTGCAACTTGTTCATTAGTGATGGTAATTAAGGTAAAAGCTCTTTTAACAATGGCATTGGTTACGATAAAAGGAATTCCAGTACCATTTTCATAATGGATGGTTTGTGCATGATGCTGATGGGAATGGATTGAAGCTAACATGCCAGGTGTTTCGTTCATAAGTTTCATGTAGGGAATTCCTAACTTAGGATCAAAGTCGCCATCAAATGGGGGCACGTGAGAGAAGGCAATTATTCGATCGGTACCTGCATCTAGTTTTAAATTGCTTTTTAACCAAGCCATGTCAGGCGTAGTGCCATTAAAATTATATTCCCTACCATTGGTGTCATGACAAACAAATTTAATCCCTGCGTACTTAAAGGTGAAATTGAGGTCGCCGAACATCCGTTTATAAACATCAGACCCGTTTGCTACTAAGTCGTGATTGCCGATTACTGAAATAAAAGGGAATTTTAACCTGTCATATATTTTATAAACACCGTCAAACTCCAATAAAAGGCCAAAATCAGATATATCGCCGTTTAGGATAACAAAATCGATATCGTTCCTGGTATTGATTAAGGCGACGAAATCTTCAGCTTCTTTATAGGATCTTTGCGTATCACCCGATACAGCAATCCTAACGGTCGAGCCATTAGCTTTATTGGGTAAGGTAACTATTTCTCGTGGGTTTACATTGGTAGGGGTGCTGCGGTTAAATTTTTGATTTGGACTGTATTCGTCTGAATTGCATCCCCACAAGAAAATGAAAAGGAGTAAAAGTGGGTATTTGGTATTAAGCATATATAATTTTTGGTATAAACAGCCATATAGCCGAAATGTTCATCATGTTTTTGCAATTTTCTCACGGATTAGTTATTGAAAGCAATTTTACTCCATTCTTCTGTATCCGAAAGCGTGGGCTCACCTCCTGCCAGATAAACATTTAAGATGGCTACCGGGTTAAAGGATTTATTGTTGACAATGAAGTTGCCAGCGAAAGTTTTCTGTATAAATTCCTGCAAAGACCCTAAGCACTACCGTATGCACAATTAAATGAATTTAGTATTTTCCTTTAAATCTGGTCTAACCTAAAAGTTTCTGCTAATCTTACCCCTTTTTCGGTATGCTGTAAGGTGCAGCATTCATTAATGGGATCGTGTTCTAGATAAAGGATGTAATTGTTAGTTGCAGCTTCTGCTAAAAATGCTTTTTTCTCTTTGAGTGTTTGCAGCGGAAACATGTCGTAGGCCATTACGTAGGGTAGGGGGATATGCCCTATAGATGGGAGTAGATCAGCCATGTAGACAATAGTTTTATCTCTATAATTGATTTGAGGCAACATCATAGCATCTGTGTGGCCATAAGCGAAACGAATTTTAACATTATCATGGAATTGAACGCCATCTTCACTCTTTATAAAATTAAGCTGGCCACTTTCTTGGATTGGCAAAATATTCTCCTTTAAGAAAGATGCTTTTTCTCGGTCGTTCGGGTTTACTGCCCATTCCCAATGTTGTTCATTACTCCAATAAATTGCATTTTTAAAAGCAGGTAGTAATTTATCTCCAACTCTGTCTATTGAGCCTCCACAATGGTCAAAATGAAGGTGCGTTAAAAATACATCGGTGATATCGTTTCGGTTAAAACCTTTTGTAGCCAACGATTTATCCAAAGTATCGTCTCCATGCAAAAAGTAATGCCCCATAAATTTATCATCCTGCTTGTTGCCAATACCATTGTCTATTAAAATCAATCTATTTCCATCTTCAATTAGTAAACAACGCATGGCCCAGCTACATAAATTGTTAGTATCTGCGGGGTTACTTTTTTGCCAGATAGTTTTGGGTACAACGCCAAACATTGCACCGCCATCAAGTTTGAAAAATCCGGTATTAATAGTGTGTAGGTTCATGGAATTAAAACGAATTGGTAAGACGGGAAATTATTTAAATATATAATTTAAATTCAGGAACAATGAATTTATAGAAGTTTTGGCGTTTAGAATATGGGAGTAACCATTTGTACTTTCTGCCCTTAACTCGATATTGATCTTGCTGATGTTGATTCCTACGCCCAAATTTATACCTTCTTCATGCGATTTTTCCTTTAAGATAAATGGATCTTTATAGGTAGTTATTGCCGTGTATGATTTTTTCTCTGTTGTACTTCTGTCGATATCAGAAAATTTGAAGGCCTCACTGAAGCCAACATTTAAAAATGGTTTAAGTTTTACCGCCGTAAACTGATATCTATACATGAAATTCACCTTAGCATAATTGCCAACAAAATAGC
>DATJDT010000494.1:0-3990 GCA_035497275.1 Pedobacter sp. | reverse complement strand
CAGTTTTTAAAACTCCAGTCTACTTTAAAATCTTTAAGGTTGCTGGTGCGTGCCACCTGGTTTGGCGCTGCACCCAGCAAATCAAATAGGGGAGAAGCCGGTATGGCAAACTCCCTGGGTACCAGCTTTTCAGCATCTTTTGTTTCTTTTTCTGTTTGTGCATAAGCACAAAATGTTTGTATAAAAATAAATACAGCCAGGAGAGATAAAGGTTTACATTTTTTTGCAGCTAAAATATTATTACGCATAGTTTCTTTTTATAAAATGTAAAATTAGAAACCGGATAATTTCCTGCAATCGCTAATTGTAGGGAGGGTAAACCTGTTTATTGGTAAAAAGGTTTTGTGGAATTATATAAAATTTAATTTGGAAACGCAGGGTTACCAATTGCAACAAGGAATAATAATTTCGGGAGAAATTTAAATTGTAATTGTGTTGATCAAACTACCTGGCAAGTGGGCTAAACCCTACTGTAAGTTTTTGTAATAAAATGCAATGGCCTCACCCAAAGAGGCTACATGTAATTTTTCATAAATTTTTTTGGTATGTGTATTTACCGTGTGGAAACTAAGGCCCAATTTATCTGCCACCATTTTATAGCTTAGCCCTTCAGCCAGCAAAGTAAGTACTTCAGCTTCCCTTGGGCTTAACGGGTTTTCTTGTTTTTTGGGTTGAAAATAATCCAACACTTTTTGCGCAATGCCAGGGTTCATTACAGCGCCTCCTTCATAAACTTCGTTGATGGCTTGCAGTATTCTGTTGGCTGAATCTTTTTTTAAAATGTAGCCGCTGGCCCCATTGCGTATGCTGTTGAATATATTTTCGTTGTCATCAAAAACAGTTTGCATCAGCACTTTTATGTGTGGAAATAATTTGCGTATTTGTATCAGTCCTTCCAGCCCATTTACGTTGGGCATATTAATATCCATTAGTACTACATCCGGCTTAGCGAGGATCATGTCTTTTTCAATTTCACTGCAATCCATCGCCTCACCAACAAACAGTAGTTCGGGACTTAGTTCAAATAATGCTTTCAGGCTATCTCTTCTCGCATCATTATCGTCGTAAATAAATACTTTTATAAGCATTTGTAAATTTAAAATTAATATTCAACACGCTATATACCTATAAGTAGTGAGGTGCATTTTAGGATGTCGCAAGGTTGCCAACCTTCAACAAGTTGATTTCAGTTGGAAAGTTTTTTTTCAAAGGTTGGCAACCTTTAATACCGCGCGACATCCAGAAATGCACCCATGTAGTGAGGTGCATTTTAGGATGTCGCAAGGTTGCCAACCTTCAACAAGTTGATTTCAATTGGAAAGCTTTTTTCAAAGGTTGGCAACCTTTAATACCGCGCGACATTCAGAAATGCACCCATGTAGTGAGGGGACACCAATAGCGGAAATGTTTTACAGTAATGCATCCATCTTTCAATCGCTCCTATTTTGATAACCTTTTATTATCTCTTGCTGTGCTTTAATTACCTGCTGTTGCAGTATTTTATTTTTCAAAGCAAAGCCGGTAGTTAATAGAAAAAACTCTATAAGCAAAGCAATTTCGAAAGGATAATAAATCAATAAACTCCCTTCGCCCATGTTAGGAAGAAACAAGGCCAGTACAGGTCCGACGCCGCCGCCAATGGTGATGCACAAACTGCCGGATACTAAAAAGTTGTTGAGCAAATTCTTTTGTTTAAGCAACCTGATAATAACAAAGCCGGCAAGTGTTACTAAAATTAAAACAACTACCAGGTAAATTAATGAGGCATAATAATAACTTAAATTCAGGGGCAATAACAAGAATTTTATAAAGAAATATCCGGCAAAGCCGTACTCCAACCGTTTAGCCGCGATATAAACTTTGGGTTGCAATTGCTTAAGGTTTAAGAAGTGATAGCCAAACCTAATGTACATCCAAATGGCAAATACAATTAGTGGATGATCAGTAATTTCGTTCCAGGATGGGTTTAGTGTAAAGGGTAATATTTGTATTACATTATTTACCCTTAACGCTATGAAAAGGCCGCAGGCAAACACATACAATATGTAATACAGGTAATCGGGACGCCTGAACAATACCCATTGCAACAACATAAAAACCAACTGAAAGGTACAGGCGCTTAAGAATAAAATATGGTAAAAGCTTTCGTTCATTTTTTAATTTATTTGTGCTTTACCATCCTACATTATTTAATGCGGCTAAAGGTAATAATGCAGTAACCGTTGTTCCTTCGCCAATGCCACTCTTTATATCCACGCTTCCATTTAATTCAAGCGCTCTCTTTTGCATATTGGCAAGCCCATTGCCAACTGCTTTTTTATTAGCTGCATGAAAGCCCTTTCCATCATCTTTGATTTCTACAAAAAGGGCGTTGTTTAATTTTTTAAGGCTGATGGTAATATTTGTTGCTTCGCTATACTTCACCGCATTGTTGATGGCTTCTTTTATTATCATCAAAATCGTTCGCCTGGCAGTAATGCCTTTTACAATTACATCAGCAGCGGGGTCAATATTTATTTTGTAGTTTATTTCTGCTGCGGATAGGGTGTCGGTTGCAAGGATTTTTATTTTCGTACTTAAATTAACCGTTTCATCAGTGGTTGTTTTCATAGACCAAACGATGTCAGAAATATTTTCCATCACCAGTAAGGATTGATCCGAAATTTTTTGAAGCATTTCTTTCGCCTTAGCGGGGTTACTATCTAAAACCTTTGCTGCAACAGTGCTGTATAAATTTAAACTGCTTAAGGAAGAGCCCACATCATCATGCAAATCCTTACTAATTTTATTGCGCAGCCTGCTCTTTTGTAGTTTTTGGATGATGGCATATCTATAAAAAATAAAAGCAATAATTCCTAAAAGTATTAAGGCCGACAAATAATATAACCTTACTTTAGATTTTTGATTTTGTTGTATGGCCCGCTCTACCTGCAGGTTTAATACCCTGGTTTCATTTTGCAAACTGGCATCTAAAATAATGCTCAATTGTTTGGTATTGCTTTTAATTTGATTTTGGGTTAGCTGGTTTTTCTGTTGTAATACGGCAATAAGTTTCGATTGCATAGTATAGTTTTCGTAAACCAGGATGGCGTCCTCTAAAAACTGCGTAGTAACTAAATTATTTACAACCGGGTAAATCTTTATTAAATTAAATCCACTATCCAATGCCCGCAGCGCTTCATATTTATTTAGCTTTAGCTGATGGGCTTTGGCAAGGCTGCCATAGTTCAACAATTCTATATCAAAATCTTTTCCTTCTTTTGAAGAAATATTTGATAAGTTGAAATTAAGAATGGCCAAATCCTGTAAATTCAATTTTAAATAATTACTACCCAAACTATTTAGTGCAACACTAATGCCTCTTTGCGAATGAATTTCCTTTGCTAATTTTAAAGAGGTGTTGGCGTAAAATATAGCGCTATCATACTTCCCTGATTTTGTGTAAGCCTCAGCTAAATTTCCATATAAATGATGGGGCTTGGTAAGCTCGGCATATTGCATGGAGTAGGGCGGCTGCTTTGCGAATTTTATGCCTTTCATAAAATTGGGAATGGCAATGCCGGCACTATCTAAATTCAAATAAAAAAGGCCTGTAAAATTATAGGCATCGGCAAGTAAAAGGCTATCGTTTAAAGCATTTGCAATTTTTAAAGAACGCTTGCTTTCCTGTAACCCAAGCTGCAACAGGCGGTTGTAATAATAGATTTCAGCCTGCCGGCTCGATAAAAAATAACTACTTATAGAGGCTTGTTGAACAGGAATGATTTCTGCAATTTTATTGAGCCAGATTTGAGCAGAATCATATTGATCTATGTCCATAAATTCTTCTACTATGGCAAAGCTGATCTTTATTTTTTCGGTTTCGTTACGGGAATTATGAAATCTTTCTTTAGAAGAAACTATTTTTTGGCTATCATTAATTTGGGCACAACAACCTGTTGTAACCAGCAGCGCCGGTAATAATAAAAGCAAAGAGAAAATACAGAATTG
>DATJDT010000493.1:0-4689 GCA_035497275.1 Pedobacter sp. | reverse complement strand
GCTACTTCTTGTAATCTGGGTTACTGGATCGGTTACTGCACTAGGCATAATTAAATTCTCAAAGAACATGCCTCTTACGCCGATATTTAAGGTAGCCTTTTTAAATCGGCTGTAATTAACCTCTATGCTATTCCCTGTGGTTGGTTTAAGCGCTGGATTGCCTGAAGATTCAAAATTAGGGTTTGAGCGGTCTACAAAAGGATTCAATTGATTGATGCCAGGGCGCTGAATTCTGGAGGTAAAACCAAAATTAATACTGCTCATGTCTTTAAATTTATGATTAAAAGAAATCGAAGGAATTAAGTTTAACGAGTTACTGTTTAATTTTTGGGTGCCGCCAGCAAAATTTGCATCAATTTCGGTCTGTTCGGCCCTTATACCGGCTTTTACTCCCCATTTTTTGATCATAAATTGATAGGTGTTATATACTCCGTAAACATTCTGCCGATTATCAAAGATATTGGTTCTCAAAGGGTCTGCCTCGAAATTGCCAGATGAATTCATTGATAGAAATCTGAAATCACTATTGTTATCTCTAAAAATGGCCTTTACACCCATCTCGATTGTCACCTTTTTAAGTGGATAAACATAGTCTATCTGAGCAGTTTTTTCAGTAGAGCCTCCAGTATTGTTTTGTCTATAATCAGGTAAACTATAGGCAATGGGGTTATAAATATCAACATTGTTGAACTGATCATTGCTGAAACGATAATATCGATAAGAAAAGGTAAGTAAACGGTTCTTATCTTTCTTAAATCCTAATTGATAATTGAATGATGCATCAAATCCGTTTCCAGAGCCTTCCAGGTCGTTTGTAAGTCCATAACTTTGTATTAACGAAGTGGAATTTCGTAGAGCTGATAATTGTGTGCTTACGCTTTCGTTCTTATTGGCATTGTAATTAAATTGCGCTGATAGCAAATTTAAACTGTCTATTTCGTAGCTCAATTCAGTTCCTACATAACCAGTTTTACCCGAGAAATCTCTAGTGCCTGTTTGCTGCAGATCGGTTGGATTGGCGCCTAAGGTTAGTCTGCTGTTGCTATTGTTTAGTAGCGGAGAGCTGTTTAAATTTCCTCCAGCATTCGTTGCAATTCCGAATTTTCCAGATTTGATAGTAAATGAACCTCCCACTCCAGGACCACCTACAGGAAATCGATGACTTGTATTGATGGTTCCGTTAGTGCCATTATCCGCCTTTTTAAACGTGATAATATTAATGATACCTGCTAAACCTTCTCCGTCATATTTTGCTGGTGGGGTAGTAATTACTTCTATTCTCTCGATACTAGAAGCAGGCATACTCTTTAAAATATCTTTTGGATTCCTTTCCATCATGCCAGATGGACGACCATTTACTAAGATCTTGTAATTGCTATTTCCCTGAAGTTGAATATTATCATCTGCATCTAGCGATAACAATGGTACTTTTCGCATCATTTCTAAAACGCTATTCACCTTGCTTTCGGGATCTGCTTTCATATCATAAGAAATACGATCTATCTCTTGTTTAATAAGTGGTTTGTCCCCAGTAACCGTCACCCCTTTTAATTGAGTGGCATTTGGTATTAAAGCAATAGTGCCTAAAACTTTAGAAGAACCAGAAAGTGTTATTGGATGTATTTTAGTTTGATAACCTACGTGAATAATGCTAAGAGAATAAACACCGTTTGCTAAACCAGTAAGTATAAATGATCCATCTGTTGCAGATAAAACAGATTTTACTTGAACTTTCTTATCGTTTTTTAAAATAATGGTAGCAAGATTGATGGGCTTTTGTGCCATCGAATCAGCCACCGAACCGCTTATTTGTAAAGCAGTGTTGGTTTGACTTTTTGTGCTTAGATTAAAACATAAGCAACAAAGTAGAAAGAGTAATGTTCTCATATCATGTTAGTGTATTAGTGAATTAATACACAAGGATACGAATTATTTCTAATTCAAAAAATAAAATGTGATGAAAAGCTAAAAAATAGTGATGAATTAGTTTTTTAAAGGGAATAAACACAAAAAAGCCCTAGGTCTTTATTCCTAGGGCTTTATATTTAGTCTTACTTCTTTCTTTTTTATTCCTACTTCTTACTGTTAAGACGTGTAACCAAGTATTTTCAATACCTGTTTACTATTTTGTTCCTCGCCAAATACCTCAAAATTGAAAGTTTCATCTCTATTTCTGCGGATGATAACATGTTTAGGGCTTGGAAGTAGGCAATGATGAATACCTCCGTAACCGCTTAAAACTTCTTGATAAGCACCGGTGTTAAAGAACCCTAAATATTGAACTTTACGTGTTTTAGGCATAAATACACTATTCATATGTGCTTCCTGATTGTAATAATCTTGTCCATCACAGGTTATACCCCCTAAGTTTACCCGCTCGTATTCTGAGTCCCAATTATTGATAGGTAATAACACATATTTCTGGTTCAATGCCCAAACATCAGGAAGGTTGGTAATGAATGAGCCATCAAGCATTAACCATTTTTCACGATCGTTTTGCTGCTTACGGCCTAAAACTTTATATAAAATGCCTGAAGCTTCAGCTACAGTATATTTTCCAAATTCAGTAATAATATCTGGTTCTATTACATCATGTTCAGCGCAAATCTCTTTAATTCGTTTTACGATTTCGTTTACCATGTATTCATAATCAAAATCAAAAACCAAACTATCCTTAAATGGCATTCCGCCACCAATATCAAGGGTATCTAACTCGGGGTTAATTTTTTTGAACTTGCAATATAAGGTTACATATTTTTCAAGCTCATTCCAATAATAGGGAGAGTCGGTAATCCCCGAATTAATGAAGAAGTGCAATAATTTAACTCTAAAATTAGGATTTGCAGCAATTTTACTATTATAGAAGTCGATTACATCTTCCAAACGAACACCCAAACGAGAGGTGTAGAATTGAGAATCTGGTTGCTCTTCTGCAGCGATACGAATACCCAAATTACAAGGTGTATCCATTTCCACTTCATCATCGTAAAGATTAAATTCCTCTTTATTATCTAGTACCGGAATAATATTTTTATAGCCGTCGTGCAACATGTCGATAATATATTGCTTGTACTGATAAGTTTTAAAACCATTACAAATTACTGTAATGTCTTTGGTTAAAGCTCCCTTTTTTTCTAATGCCTCAATCATCGGCATATCAAATGCAGATGATGTTTCCAAGTGGATCCCATTTTTAAGGGCCTCTTCAACGATATGTCGAAAATGCGAACTTTTTGTACAGTAGCAATATTTGTAATCGCCACGATAGTTATTTTTAATAATAGCAGTTTGAAACAACAATTTTGCCTGTTGTATCTTCTTACTGATCATAGGTAAATAAGTGAAACGCAATGGCGTGCCATAGGTTTCTATCATTTCCATTAAATTTAGATCCTGAAAATATAATTCATCGTCTATAACACTGTAACCTTCTTGCGGAAAACCAACGCTTAGATCAAGAAATTCGGAGTAACTCTGCATTTATTTCAACTAATTTTTTTGCAAAAATGTAATTTTAAATCGAGAATTACGGAGTATTGATAATTTTTTTACGCTAAGGTTGCGTTCTTCATCATACACCGTAAAAATTACCTATCTTCGAAATACGTGAAACCAGAAGATTTAATAGCACATTTAGCGGTAGATGAGTACTCGTCTACACCCAAATATAAGCAGTTAACCAATGCCATATTATCCGCAATAGAAAATGGTAAACTTAAGAAAAACAGTCTTTTACCCTCAATTAATGAGTTAAGTTTTAAGCTTGAAATTTCTAGGGATACTGCAGAAAAGGGATACCGTTATTTACGGAAATTGGGAGTGGTAGAATCTGTTCCTGGAAAGGGATATTTTATTACAAATACAGATTTTAATCGAAAGCTAAAAATATGCTTATTGTTCAATAAATTAAGCACCCATAAAAAAATTATTTATGACGCGTTTAAAAAGGCAATCGGCGAACAAGCATTAATCGATTTCTATATTTATAATAATGACTTTGCATTATTCAAGAAGTTAGTCATTTCTAAAAAAGACGATTATTCTCATTATGTGATTATTCCCCATTTTATTGAGGGTGGTGAGAATGCTCAAGATATTATCAATACCATTCCTAAAGAGAAATTGATTATCCTAGATAAACTATTGCCTGGAATAACCGGAGAGTACGGAGCTGTTTATGAGAATTTTTCCCAAGATATTTACGCAGCATTGGAGCAAGCCTTAGATCGGTTGGGGAAATATCATACCTTAAAGATTATTTTCCCTAAAGAAAGCTATTTCCCGAAGGAGATATTGACCGGCTTTTATAGGTTTTGTCAACAATACGCATTTAATCATAAAGTAATCCATGAAATTAATTTAGAAGACATCAGTGTAGGTGAAGTTTATATAAATTTGATGGAGGACGATTTGGTTATATTGATCGAACGATTAATAGCTTTAAAATTTAAAATTGGAAAGGAAGTTGGTGTAATCTCTTACAATGAAACTCCACTGAAAAGGATTATTTTAGAAGGGCTCACTACAATTTCAACTGATTTCAAAGCCTTGGGAACGCAGGCTGCAGAACTTATCCTAAATCATAAAACCGAAAAAATTGAAGTTCCTTTTTACCTCACATTGAGAAATTCTTTATGAGGTACAAAGTATTTAGTATACCCAGAAACCTATTTAGGAATAAAATTCAAA
>DATJDT010000492.1:0-1603 GCA_035497275.1 Pedobacter sp. | reverse complement strand
GTTTCCGCTCGCAGAGGTGAATTATGGTGCACCCTTAAAGGTGATCGAGTTTTAATGAAAGGAAAAGGGGTAACGTATTTAAAAGGCGAAATCTATATAGGAACGGATTAGTTTTACGTATGCAGGGTATGCATTGTGTTGGGCGTTAAACGAATCATTTCGAAAGCAGGTTTTTCGATTGGGAAGGTAAAATCCGTCATTGCGAGGTACGAAGCAATCTGATCGTAAGATTGGCTTAGTACGTCGCAATGACGGAATCCCTCGTGACGATGGCAACTAAAATATTGGCAGCTTTGGCTTAGTTCCCATAATTTCATCAATACTTTCCATTACCTCGTCTGTTAACAGAGGAACAACTTCTAAAACTGTTAAATTCTCTTTCAGTTGTTCCGCTCTTGAGGCTCCTAAAATCATGGTGCTTACATTCGGATTTTTTAAACACCAGGCTAAAGAAAGCTTCGCAAGTGGAAGATTCATTTTATCAGCTAATGCCTGTAACGTTTCCACCTTCTTCATTCGATCAGCTGCCAGTGTTCTATCTTTTAACCATTCCATTCCTTTAAGGTCAAGTCGCGTATCTTTTGTATCTCCGGTAGTATATTTTCCTGAAAGCAATCCCGAGGCCAAGGGCGACCAAATTGTTGTACCTAAGCCATGCTCTTTAAATAAGTGAAGGTATTCATTCTCTAATTTATTTCTTTCCAGTAAATTATATTGCGGTTGCTCCATTGTTGGTCCAATTAAATTTAATTGCTTCGAAACGGATATAGCTTCCATAATTTCTGACGCACTCCATTCTGAAGTTCCCCAATATAAAATTTTTCCTTGTTGCAATAAGGTATTCATTGCCCAAACTGTTTCTTCAATTGGAGTTTGTTTATCAGGTCTATGACAAAAATAAAGGTCCAAATAATCCACTTGAAGGCGCTTCAGTGCTGCATTACACGCCTCAATTACATGTTTTCGAGATAAGCCCATCTGATTAGGGCCTTTATTTTCGGCACCAAAAAAAACCTTACTTGATACAATAAAGGAGTCTCTTTCCCAATTTTGAGCTTTTAGTATTTTACCCATTACCAGTTCTGATTTACCTTCTGCATAGCCTTCAGCATTATCGAAGAAGTTAACTCCTGCGTCATACGCAATACCCATTAACTCGTCTGCAACTTTATCACTAATTTGATTTCCAAAAGTTAACCAGCTTCCTAAAGATAAGGCACTCACTTGTAAACCTGATTTTCCTAAACGTCTGTATTCCATTTTTCTTTATATTATTCGATATTCAATCCAAATCCCTGCTCTTTAATCCCTGCTCCTTTTCTCTATACTCACAACTAGATACCCATCTTTGATTCTCGCTTGTAAATAAAAGCCCAAATTACTTTTTTATTTGTAACAACCCTTGCATGAAATCAATTTTTACAAAAATCTATCAATTCATATATTTACCTTTATTGCAGTATAAAACTATGATAGTTTTGTCTATTCAATTACATAGATATGATGAACAAATTTCTTTTAATCCCATTAGCATTACTCTTTAGCTGTGGGTCTGTTAAAACAAACAATGCGCAAACAAGTGTAGGCACTCAACTACTGAAGG
>DATJDT010000491.1:0-6283 GCA_035497275.1 Pedobacter sp. | reverse complement strand
CCCCAACAGGTAAGTCGGCTAAGAAAGAATGATCAATTACCCTACCACAAAACTCCTGTAAACCATCCTTTGCACAAACAATAATAGTTTTATAACCTAAAGAAATAAACTCATTGATTAACTCCCGACTATCTCGTTTCCATAGCGGAAAAATAGCCTTCATTCCTAACTTATCCATTTGCTCTTCCCGATATATCTTTAAGTCTTCCAAAAAAATATCGCCATACACGGAATTTTCTACACCTTGATTCCTTAAAATCTGAAAATGAGTAGCTATAGCATCTTCATAAGTCTTCATATCAGGCATTTCAGGCAACCTTACTTGATGTAATGGCAATTGTAGCTTTGCAGCCTGTTGCTCCAAAAGCAATGCCCTTACACCATGCATAGCCACCCTATCAAAAGAATCATTTACAGTAGTTAATAAACAATGGATATTGAATTTACGTTCTAGTAAGATATAATGAAGTGCCAAAGTACTATCCTTTCCTCCGCTCCAGTTAAAAACAGCTAAATTATGCATATTTGATTAATTGCCGTGCAACTTCTTTAACTCCTTCAGTTGCGGTTTTTTCTACTTTAACAATATTCCTATAATGATCAACACTGGGGATTCTCTTATCTACAATATATTTCGGGGTAGTTAATGGCACGAAATCGATTAAACCTGCGGCTGGATAAACAGCTAAAGATGTACCAATTAAGATAAAGAAGTTGGCTTTACTACAAATAGTTGCAGCCCGTTCTATCATTGGTACATTTTCACCAAACCAAACAACATGAGGTCTTAATTGAGAGCCCAACTCGCATAAACTGCCCATACTTAATTCATCGCCAACTATGGGATAAATTAAGGAAGAATTTAAATCGGATTGTGCATAAGTGATTACACCGTGCAAGTGCGTAACATTTGTTGAGCCGGCACGCTCATGCAAGTCATCAATGTTCTGCGTAATAATTTGAACGTCAAAATATTTTTCCAATTTTACCAATTGTATATGCGCTTCATTAGGACTAGCGCTTAAAACTTGCTTTCTGCGTTCATTATAAAATTGCTGAACCAGTTCAGGATTTCTTCGCCAGGCCTCGGGTGTAGCTACTTCCATCACATTATAACCTTCCCATAACCCATCAGAATCCCTAAATGTCTTGATACCACTTTCGGCACTAATTCCTGCACCTGTTAAAACAACTAATGTATGCTTCATATTCAAAATTAACAAAAAAACCCTTTTGCATTGCTACAAAAGGGTTTCTAATATTTTTCGAGACAACTACGAATGTATAATGTTCTTTTTACTTAATGCAGGGTATTTCACTTTTAAGCTTTCAAAAACTCCGAACATTAAAGCCGAATAACCCAATGTACCGTACAAGAAATTCTTTTCAAAAGGAATAGCTGCAACTAAACAAGTCCAAAAACCAGCTAAATTCTGCGTATAAATTGTTGATCCATACCATACACCAAAATCTGATACCAACCAATGGATTAATACACCGATTAAACCAGCCGTTAATACGTTTTGAACATTTACTTTCTTGATGATTAAATGAGCAACTAATACAATCAAAAGAAAAGCGATATAAGTATAATACCAACCAGTATAAAAGCCATAGTCAATACCCATGGTTAAAACCAATCCTAAATCACTTACAAACAAGATTAAAACAGGCAGTAAAAATGCATTAATCTTATGTTTAAAATAGGCTCCACCGAATAAGGCAACCGCTCCTATTCCAGAAAAGTTAGCAATAAATTTAAAATCAGCAGAAAGAGGAGCTACAACTCTGAGCCCTACAATAAGCAACATAAACAACAATAAGATGGGTGTTCTATAATTAACTTGGTTTTTCATTAGAATAAAATTTAACTATGATAAAGCGTGCATTACTTTAATTTAAACAAAATTAGCTTTTTAAATGCTGAATTAAAAAAATATATCATTTAATACAGATTAAAACAAATCATATATTTAGCTATTCAAATTGATTTTATGAAACGAGTAATATTATTTTCTTTGTTTTTAATGCATTTGCAAGTGATGGCGCAACAAACTGACACAGTATTTCTAAAAAATTTACTATTAGCAAAACCAGAATTATTTAGTGGAATACTAAATCATCCAAGCAAAAACGAGGTGCAAATCCGCTATACACAGGTTAACCGTGATAAAAACAATAAACCAACATTTACAGCTTACAGTTTCAACTTAAATCCAAAAAGATACTTTTATCCTGCAAGCACGGTTAAATTGGCTGCTGTCATTTTTGCATTAGAAAAAATTAATGAATTAAAAATTAAAGGCCTACATTCAAATTTAACCATGATTACCGACAGTAATTTTAAAGGACAAACCAAGGTAATAAAAGATGAAAGCGCTCAAAGCGGAAAACCCTCTATAGCTCATTACATAAAAAAGATCTTATTAACCAGCGACAACGACGCCTTTAATAGGTTATTTGAATTTATTGGGAGAGCTGAAATTAATACTAAGCTTAGGAAATATGGTCTAACTGAAAGTAGAATATTAAATCGTTTAGCCATTGGCGATGGTGGCGAATCATCGAGAAACACCAATCCTATTGACTTTTATAACGGCGATAAATTGATTTATCATCAGAACGCCCAATACGATGATAAAAACTACGACTTAGAGTTAACAAACTTAATTGTTGGAAAAGGTTATATGGATAGTAAAGACCAAATAGTAATGGAACCTTATAGTTTTGCCGGTAAAAATGTTTTCACTATAGCAGATCAGCAGGCATTGATGATGAGGTTAATGATGCCAGAAGCTTTCCCTAAAAAAGAACAGTTCAACTTAACAGCTAAAGACTATAAGCTCATTTATACGTATATGAGTAAATTACCTACCGAAAGTGATTTTCCGAAATACGATGAAAAGGAATTTTGGCCTACTTACGCTAAAATGTTATACTATGGAAGAGAAAAAGACGCGGTAATCGATCCAAACATTAGGATTTTTAATAAATATGGAGATAGCTATGGTTTTATTATCGACAACTCCTATTTCGTCGACTTTAAGCATAAAATCGAATTCTTTTTAACTGCTGTAGTACAATCCAATGAAGATGGTATTTACAACGATAATAAATATGAATACGATAGCGTGTGTTTTCCTTTTATGAAAAACCTAGGAAAAAGTATTTATGAATTTGAGTTAAATAGGACCAAAAAACAGACACCAGACCTCAGTAAGTACAAAATGAAATATAAATAACTTACTTTTCTTTTATTAGTTGTTGCTTAATTCCTTCTAGTTGTGCTATTTCTTCTTTGGGTAAAACCGGGTACTTTAAATCAAGCGCTTTTAAGGCATCGCCAATTACTTCGCTAATAGCTAACCTGGCATACCATTTTTTGTCTGCAGGAATTACATGCCATGGAGCATAATCGGTAGAGGTTTCCCTGATCGCTTCTTCATATGCCGACATATATTTATCCCAAAGTGCACGTTCTTTTAAATCGCCTGCTGAAAATTTCCAATTTTTGCTAGGGTCTTCAATCCGGTCTAAAAAACGTTGCTTTTGTTCTTCCTTAGAAACATGTAAGAAAAATTTTAAGATTACTGTCCCATTTGCAACAAGGTGTTTCTCAAAACTTCGAATACTTTCATACCTGTCCTTCCAGAATTGTTTATCTATTTTTTTAACATCCTTATATCCTGGAATATTTTCAGCCAAAATATAGGTTGGGTGAACTTTGCACACTAGCACGTTTTCATAATGAGACCTATTATGTATCCCTATTTTCCCTCTTTCTGGTAAAGCTTTATAGTGGCGCCATAAAAAATCATGACTATATTCCTCGCTATTAGGTGTTTTAAAACTATAAACTTGGCAGCCCTGTGGGTTTAAACCCGACATTACATGTTCAATAGCGCTATCTTTTCCAGCGGCATCCATGGCCTGAAAAATGATCAATATAGCATGCGAATCAGCCGCATATAGTGTTTCCTGATAAGTCGATAACTCCAATTTCACCCTGTTAAGTTCTTCTTTACCAGCAGCTTTATCTAAATGACCTTCGTAGGTAGTACTAAAATCTTTCAACCTAAATTGACTTCCTCCTTTAGCTAAATATTTTTTCACGTCTGTTTTCATCTCGATAGTAATTATTAATTAATAAAACCAAGTCATCAATAAAATGCATTTATTTTAAATATAGACTAAAATTTACGTAAATTAAATACGTTAATTTGTACTTAGAGTTTTAACACATTTTAACAGAAAATAAATAACGTTTTTTTCATCTTTAGCCCATGTTCAGAGAAATAAAAAATAGGTACATTCGTTACATTACAATTTTTATATTTTTTCTTATAATCTTCTTTTGCGCGTTACAAATAAACTTTTTATGGTTATTTGGCTATTCTCCTACCTACGCGGATATTAAAAAGCCTGCCCAGAGAATAGGCTCAGAATTATATACTTCTGATGGTAAGTTAATTGGCCGATACTTTAAGGAAAACAGAACACCAATTGACTATAATGAAATTGCCCCAAGCATTATCAATGCATTGGTAGCTACAGAAGATATTCGCTTTTACAAACACTCGGGCATAGATATCCAAGCAGTTGGAAGAGCTGTAGTAGGCATGGGTAAAGATGGTGGCGCAAGTACCATTACGCAACAATTAGCCAAAAACTTATACAGAACACGCTACAGTAAAGCTTCAGGGTTAATAAAGCATGTTCCTCTTGTCAGAACAATGATCTCTAAATTAAAGGAATGGATGACCGCCTTGAAATTAGAATCTAATTATAGTAAAAACGATATCATCACCATGTATTTAAATACCGTATCGTTTGGTAATAATGCTTACGGAATAAAAACTGCTTCCCGAATTTACTTTGACAAACAAGCTAAGGAACTAACTACCAATGAAGCCGCTTTATTAGTAGGCATGTTAAAAGGCACAAATCTTTACAACCCGATAAAAAGCCCACAAAGAGCATTGGAACGTAGAAATACGGTCTTGAGCCAAATGAATAAGTATAACTATTTAAGCAAGGATAGTCTGGTATTACTTTTAAAGAAACCTTTACAAATCAAAGAAGGTAAAGTAAGCGATTCTAGCAATGGCGATTCTTATTTAAGGGCAGCAGTTGAGAAATATCTTGAAAAATGGTGTGAAGAAAACGGGTATGATCTAGCGGAAGATGGCTTAAAAATCTATACCACAATTGATTCTAAATTACAAGGTTATGCTGAGGAAGCCGTAAAAGATCAAATGCGCGTTATCCAACGTAGGTTTTATAGCGTCTGGGGAAATGAAGATCCTTGGGAAGATTCGGATCGTAAGAAGGTGGATTACCCAGAAAGAGCAAAAAGGAATTTACCTATTTATGCAATGCTTGTTAAGAAATACAAGAATAATACCGATTCAATTGATGCTTACTTCAATAAGAAGAAGGAAATGAAAATTTTCTCCTATAAAGGTGATCGTGACACTTTATTTTCAACTATGGATTCCATCCGTTATTATGGAAAAATAATGAATACTGGAATGATGACCATGGAACCTAAAACTGGTAAGATTAAAGTTTGGGTTGGCGGTATTGACCATAAGTTTTTCAAATACGACCACGTTAACCAAGCTAAAAGACAAGCTGGTTCTACATTTAAACCTTTTGCTTACTTAGCTGCGCTTGAAAGTGGCATGAGTCCTTGCGATACCTATATAGACAAACCGGTTAAAATTGCCCACCAGAACAAAGGAAAAACAGAATATTGGGAGCCTAAAAATGCCGATTGGAATAACACCTACCAAGAAATGTCACTAAGATGGGCCATGGGTAAATCCGTAAATACAGTAACTGCACAGGTTACCGAAACGGTGGGCTGGGATAATGTGGTAAAATGGGCACACGAATGTGGTATTGAAAGCCATTTAGAATCAGTTCCCTCAGTTAGTTTAGGGCCGAATGATGTTTCTGTTTTTGAAATGGTACGTGCATATGGCACGTTCTTAAATGAAGGCGTTAAAACTGAACCTATTTTAGTCGAAAAAATCACCGATCAAGACGACCATATAATTGAGGAATTTGTATCTAAAACAAAGCGTGTATTGTCTGAAGAAATTGCCTGGTTAATGCTGTATATGTTTAGAGGTGGTATGGATGAACCAGGTGGAACTTCTAGAGCTTTATGGGAATGGGATTTATGGAAGAAAAATAATCAAATTGGCGGTAAAACCGGGACCTCGTCTGATTATGTTGATGCCTGGTATATGGGTGTTACCAAATCTTTGGTAATACC
>DATJDT010000490.1:0-4402 GCA_035497275.1 Pedobacter sp. | reverse complement strand
TGTTTTTAAATTTAGAAAATTTATTTAAATATTATAGTAATACACACAACGATATTAAAAGCTAATTGTTGCGGTAACAAATTTATAAATTGATTTTAAATTACAAATTAAATAATCATTACACAATTAATTCGTTACGTTCTCAGCTCATTTTTTGAATAACCAATGGTGTATAACCAAAAAAGATTGCCTTTTGTTGAGACAATCTTTCACAATTAAAACTAAAAATTTAATTAAAACCAAATTTTAAGCAAAAAAAATGCATTAAAGTATGTTTTCTACCACTCTGGGAAGTGCTTGCTGAATCTCTTCAGACGAAAATGTTTCGAATTGTTTATAATTACTCAAGAACGCATGAGCTAATTCATTTGCTTTTATATCGTATGCATTTTTATCTTCCCATGTATTTCTTGGATCTAATATTTCCTGTGGAACTCCCGCACAATTCGCAGGCATTAAAAGTCCAAATATTGGATGTTCAGTAAAATCAGCATTTGCCAAAGTACCATTCAAAGCCGCTGTAATCATAGCTCTCGTGTAGCTTAATTTCATTCTTTGTCCCACACCATAGGCTCCACCACTCCAACCTGTGTTTACTAACCATACGTTTACTTTGTGTTTTTGCATTTTTTCGCCCAGCAACGTTGCATATTTTGCCGGATGCAATGGTAAAAACGCCTTTCCAAAACAAGCCGAAAAGGTTAATTGTGGCTCTGTAACACCAGCTTCTGTACCTGCTACTTTTGCAGTATAACCAGAAATAAAATGAAACATGGCTTGACCAGTCGTTAATTTTGCAATTGGAGGCAAGACTCCGCAAGCATCTGCCGTTAAAAAAAATATATTCTTAGGGATTGCCGCAACAGATGGGGACACAGCGTTATCTATATAATATATAGGATAAGCAACTCGAGTATTTTCAGTTTTCTCAATGTTGGTAAAATCTACCGTTCTAGTTCCTGATTTATAGTTGGTGTTCTCAAGCAACGATCCAAATTTAATCGCATTAAAAATTTGTGGTTCCTTTTCTTTGGTCAAATCTACACACTTTGCGTAACACCCACCCTCAAAATTAAATATCTCTGTATCACTCCAACCATGCTCATCATCACCTATTAACCCTCTTTGTGGATCAGCAGATAATGTAGTTTTACCAGTACCCGATAAACCAAAAAAGATAGCCGTATCTCCATCCTTACCTACATTTGCAGAGCAATGCATAGATAAAGTGTTTTTTTGTAAGGGTAGGATAAAATTCAACACTGAAAAAATCCCCTTTTTGATTTCCCCTGTATAAGCAGTACCGCCTATTAGGATAATTTTCTTTGAAAAATTTAAGATCGAAAAGTTTTCTTGACGCGTACCATCAGTTGTGGGGTCAGCCTTAAATGAAGGCGCAGCTATAATGGTCCACTCAGTACTTTCAGGAATCTCTCCTTGGCCGTACCTTAAAAACAGATTATTAGCAAAAAGATTTTGAAATGCATGTTCTGTAATTACCCTAATACTAGTTTGATAATTTTCACTTGCACAAGCATAAGCATCGCGAACATAAATTTGCTTTAAATTTAAATGCGCAATAACCTTTTCTAATAAAGCATCAAAATGTTGAGGAGTAAATTTGATATTGATGTCGCCCCACCAAACCGTTTCTTCTGTAAGTTCATCACAAACAATAAATCGATCTTTTGGAGAGCGACCGGTAAACTTGCCAGTATCGACCGCAAGAGCTCCAGAATCAGCCAAAGTACCTTCGCCGTTTTTTAATGCTTCTTCCACTAATTCGGCTACGCTTAGCTGATATTTAACTCCTTTAGCACTTAGTTTAAGAGAGCTTAAATCTAAGTGCTTTACATTCACACTATTCATATATTTGGTTTTATACGCTGCAAAGCTAAGCAGATATAAACGCAAAAAATAGGTATTTTACAGAAAAATTTTACTTATTGTGGCAAATACACTAACAGATAACTATCTAAAATTGAGATAATTAACTCATAAATTAGCCGCCAGATTTTTTTACTTTATAGCCTTCTTTTTGGAGCAATAATATCACCTTATCCCTAAAGTCTCCTTGTATTAAAATTTCTCCATCCTTGGCCGCTCCACCTACACCACATTTACCCTTTAAAAATTTCGCAAGTATTTGCAATTGTTCGTCACTTCCCCTATAGCCTGTAATTAAAGTCACGGCCTTTCCTCCTCTATTTTTTCGATCTAGTGTCACTCTTAAATCTTGCTGAGCATTGCTTAGAGGTTCATCGTTCGTTGTTTGAGGATCTTCGTACACAAATGATGGGTCTGTTGAATACATAATTCCACCAAAATCATTCATTATTTTTCTTTTTTCTTTAGCCATAATTTATTGCAGCTTATTTTATTGCGGTAATTACATTCAGTGCATTAGAAATTATTTCTATTTCAATATTTTTTCCCATAAAAAATGGTTCGCCATCTATATGGATCGAATTTTCTTTAGCTCGAACAATACTGATCTTCTTACCACTTATTATTTCTACTAAATCAGATCGGTGGGTTTTAGCGCTCAGCATTTCATAAACCAGAAGGGGCAACTTATATAAAGAGACTGGTTTTACAATACAAACCTCTAACAAACCATCACTTAGCAAGGATTTCGGTGAAATATGAACATTATTCCCATATTGGGAAGAGTTTGCAATGCTTAAAATAAAGGCATCTCTCTGATATTTTATGCCATCTATTTCCAATTCGTAGTGTTCAGGCTGGTAAGATTTAACCTCCTTAAGTCCCAAAGTAACATAACCTTTTAAACCCCTTGTTTTATTACCAGCAAAAGCCGCGCTAATACGGGCGTCAAATCCAATTCCAGCCATATTAAAGAAATACTTCCCATTTAATTTCCCTGCATCTATCGTTTGTACATTAAACGTATTAATTACCTGAATTGCCTTGATCACATTCATCGGAATATGCAATGCACGCGCTAATCCATTCCCAGAACCGAAGGGAATAATACCCAAAACCTTTTCAAGCGAGGAGACTTTACTCGCGATTTCATTGATTGTTCCATCGCCACCAACTGCTACAATAATATCGAAGTTCTTATTAGCGGCTTCTTCAGCCAATTCTGCAGCATGCCCACTATAAGCCGTAAAGCTAAAATTCGCACTAAACTTTGAATGATCTAAATGTTTATCGATCAAAGCTGGAATCTTCTGCTTTTCTTTCCCTCCTGATATGGGATTTATGATAAATAAGATATTGGATTTTAACAATGGCTTGCTTTTAAGGATAGGACAAAATAATTGATATTTTTTGACTATTAATAATATTTGTAGTAATTTTGTGGCGTTAAAAAAAGTGGACTGATTTGCGAGGCCCTGAAATATGAGCTGGATTGCAACCACGTAAAAAAAAGTGCTAATTAAATTAATCATTCAACATGTCATATCTTTTTACATCAGAATCTGTATCTGAAGGTCACCCAGATAAAATCGCAGATCAAATTTCGGACGCCTTAATTGATAATTTTTTAGCCTTCGACAGCGAGTCTAAGGTTGCCTGTGAAACTTTGGTTACAACGGGACAAGTTATCTTAGCGGGCGAAGTAAAGTCTAAAACTTATCTTGATGTTCAACAAATTGCACGTGATGTAATTAAAAAGATTGGCTACACAAAAAGCGAGTATATGTTTGAGGCTAATTCTTGTGGCATTTTATCAGCTATCCACGAGCAATCTCAAGATATTAACCAAGGTGTTGACAGAAGTACAAAAGAAGAGCAGGGTGCAGGAGATCAAGGGATGATGTTTGGTTATGCGACTAACGAAACTGAGGATTTTATGCCTTTAGCGTTAGATTTATCGCACAAACTTTTACAAGAACTTGCTGTATTAAGACGTGAAAACCGGGAAATTTCGTACCTAAGACCTGATGCTAAATCACAAGTTACCTTAGCATATGATGATAATAACAGACCTGTACGGATTGACGCCATTGTAATCTCTACACAGCATGATGATTTTGCCGAAGAGACTGTGATGTTAGCAAAAATCAAACAGGACTTAGTAACTATATTGATTCCAAGAATTATCAAAAATAACCCGCAATACGCGCACTTATTTAATGATAAAATTGAATATCACATTAACCCGACTGGTAAATTTGTTATTGGTGGGCCACATGGCGATACAGGTTTAACTGGTAGAAAAATTATTGTTGATACCTACGGTGGAAAAGGTGCTCATGGTGGTGGTGCTTTCTCCGGAAAAGACCCTAGCAAGGTGGATAGAAGTGCGGCTTATGCTACTCGTCATATTGCCAAAAATCTTGTAGCTGCAGGTGTGGCTGATGAAATTTTAGTTCAAGTATCTTATGCAATCGGCGTGGCTAAACCAATGGGTATTTACATTAATACTTAT
>DATJDT010000489.1:0-2003 GCA_035497275.1 Pedobacter sp. | reverse complement strand
TGTTTGCATTCTAGGCGTCCAAATTAATGATTAAAAAAGGCTTTTCACATATCGGCATCTTCTTTTTATATGTTTTGTCGATGTTTCCATTACCCATACTTCACTTTTTTGCCCGCTTATTATATTATCCACTATATCACTTCATTGGATATCGGAAGAAAGTAGTGCGCGAAAATCTTGAAAAATCTTTTCCAGAAAAAGACTTAAAGGAAATTATCCGGATAGAAAAAACTTTTTATAAGTATTTTGTTGACCTAATTTTTGAGATTATTAAAATGTCTTCTATCTCCAAAGAAGAATTGTTAAAAAGGGTTAAGTTTAAAAACCTAGATCAGATAGAAAGTTATTTTAAAAAAGGGGAAAGTGTTTTAGCATGCACCGGCCATTATGGCAACTGGGAATTATGTATGCTTGCTTTAGGCGCCAATTTAAGTGCTCCTGAATATGTAATATATAAACCATTAAGTAATAGTATTTTCGAGAAATGGTTTCTGCAAATTAGAACTCGTTTTGGAAATGTTTTTGTGGCTATGCGTCAAACTTTAAGGATGGTAATCGCTACTAAAGACACTCCTACTATGTTTTGCTTTGCGAGTGATCAGACTCCTACAAGAGAAGAAGCACAATATGCTCTTCATTTTTTAAATCAGCCCACAGCTGTTCTATTAGGCTTGGAAAAAATAGCATTACAAACTAATCGACCAATATTCTATTTTGACGTTGTTACAGTTAAAAGAGGTTATTATGAAGTAGATTGTTTACCCTTATGTTTAGAGCCAAAGGCTACCAAGGATCATGAGATAACACATCTTCTATTTGAATTTTTGGCGAAAAGAATTAATATATCCCCCGCTTTTTGGCTTTGGAGCCATAGAAGATGGAAATTAAATAAATAGTATGCAGCCAAGTGTAGCAGTAGTAATTTTAAATTGGAACGGTAAAGCCTTATTAGAACGCTTTTTACCAAGTGTAGTGGCAAGCAAATATGCTAATTTACAGGTCATTGTAGGGGATAATGCTTCCACAGACAGTTCTGTTGCTTATGTTAAAAGTAATTTCCCTACCGTACGCATATTGGAAAACGAAGAGAATTATGGTTTTGCGGGGGGATATAATAAGATATTATCTAACGTTGAGGCCGATTATTTCGTTTTACTGAACTCTGATGTAGAAGTTCCTGTTAATTGGATACAGCCATTGATTGATTTCATGGAAACGGATGAAAAAATTGCCGTTGCACAACCTAAAATCAAATGGCAACAACAGAAGAATCAATTTGAGTATGCAGGCGCCGCAGGTGGCTTTATGGATCTACATGCATTTCCATTTTGTAGGGGGCGCATTTTTGATCAGGTAGAAAATGATAATGGTCAGTACGAAAGCACCATTGATATATTTTGGGCTAGCGGTGCAGCGTTTTTCATTAAAAGTAAAGCTTGGAAGGAAGTAAATGGTTTAGACGCCGATTTATTTGCCCACATGGAAGAAATCGACTTATGTTGGCGCCTTAAAAACTTAGGCTATAGGATTGCATGCTGTCCCAAGACCGAAGTATATCATTTAGGTGGGGGGACTTTAAATGCCAATAACCCTTATAAAACCTATCTAAATTTTAGGAACAACTTAATTATAATGCAAAAGAATTTGCCATTGGAAGATGCCTATGCACGTATATTTATTAGAATATGGCTTGATTTTGCAGCATGGATACAATTTCTGCTCAAAGGAAAGCCTGCATTTACCTTGGCGATATCAAAGGCACACTTTCATTTTTTTAGAGATATCCGTCGAAATGCACAAAAGAGAGCTAAAATTCAAGTTCCCTATTTAAACCATACAGGCGTTTATAAAAGCAGTATCGTATATAGTTTTTTTATTGATAAGATTAAGATTTTTAGTCAGTTGAGATGGTAGTGGCCTTATTTTAAAAAACTTTCAATCGCTAAACGGTAGCCGTCTAATCCAAATCCAGTAAGCACTCCCCTACAGTTTTTACCCGTTAA
>DATJDT010000488.1:0-14126 GCA_035497275.1 Pedobacter sp. | reverse complement strand
GTAGCAACTTTTGATAAGTGCTTATTCGATTCGACCATCATCACATCACCACTCAAAATAGCATTGTTGTTTCCCCATTTTTCATGTACAGTTTGAGCACCTCGTCGCAATGGGGCATTATCCATAATGTCATCATGAACTAGTGTGAAATTATGAAACGTTTCAATTGCTAGTGCTACATCAAGGGCAATTTTTACATCGTCATTAAATAGTTCTGATGCCATTAAAACCATTACGGGTCTAATTCTTTTGCCTCCCAGATTCATAATATACCGAATGGGCTCATATAAATTGTTAGGGTGTTTTGGGTAATCGATTAGGGGAATAGCCTTTTCTATAATTTCTTGTAATTGTACTGGAGTGTGCATTATTTATGGGTTAGTCATGGTACCGAAAGCATTTTTGCTTTCCATCATTTTAATAAAGTTATCTTCTAAGCTCGTTTTTTTCACAATTGGATTGTTCCTCCAAAAATCAGCATCATATTTGATAGATTCGATAACTTTTTTATCTTTTATATTACTATTTAAATTTTGGAATTGCTGATTTTTTAACTGATTATCAATTTTAATTACCGTTAATAATGAGCTTATAACTGAATTTAATTCACGATCATTTGCATATAAACTCAAATATACCTTTGTTGCGATACTTTCTAAGACTGGTGTTGGAGAGTTATCCCCATTAAAGGTTGCTATTGTTGAAACAATAGGAGGAAATTTGAAGCTTAAAGCAGGAGAGAGATCTAAAGGTAAATTATATATTTTGTTTTCCAAACGATAGATTTTTTGATCTTTTACGCCTACATAATAGGTAGAGTTTACATAAAACTGATTTTTTCTTGTCTTTTTGAGCTTACAGGTAATAACAGCAATGTCTTGATCTTTTTGTTCGATATATCGATCTATTTCAATATCATAGTCGGCCAAATATTTAACGCTTACATATCTTTTTTTCTTATCTGGAAATAAGTAGCCAGCGTATGAAAAAGTTAAAAACGATTGATTATTTAAGGAAAATTTTAAAGGGTCAATTACCTCAGCAAACCTGCTTTGTTTAGCTGTCCAACCTTGCACATGTTTGATATTCCAGCTCAGGTCGTAAAAAAGTTCATGAATTTCAGTTGGTCGATTATTCGTTGTAGTTAGCTGTCTGTAAAAAGCATTTGCAAAAAATAGGGTATTTATATGCTCTCTTGCATTGAGTAATGCTGATCTTAATAAATCTCTACCTTCATGAGGTCTAATTACTACTTCATTTAAATCAATAGCTGCTGGAGCAAGTTTAATATTTACTGGCTCCTCCTTATCAATAGTGGTTTCTAATAGTCGATAACTCACATGGCCAAACCTAAGTTTTGCAGGAAGTTTTTGGACATTAATTGTAAATTCTCCATTTTCATTCGTAATCGTTGCCGTATTGGTGCCCACCACACTCAAGGAAACAAATGGAATACCTTCACCTGTACGAGCATCTGTAACCTTACCTTGGATTGTCTGTGCTTTACAGGGGTTAATAAATAGGATAAATAATAAAAATGATAACAGTAATCTCATTTATTCCTGTATTAACGAAAAGTCGATCTGCCGCTTAGAAAGATCTACTTTTTTAACACGTACCTGTACTTCGTCTCCTAATTGATACTTTTTGTGTTTTCGTTGTCCAACAATACAATAATTTTTTTCATCGAGGACATAAAAATCATCAGTGATATCCCGTAGCCTGATCATTCCTTCACATTTGTTCTCGATAATTTCTACATACATTCCCCATTCGGTTACCCCAGATATGATTCCAGTAAATGTATTGCCTACATTATCTTCTAGATATTCGGCTTGTTTATATTTGATAGAAGCTCTTTCCGCATCAGCCGCACGCTTTTCCATAGCAGATGAATGAGAACTTGCAGTTTCATACTCTTCTTCATTGGCCGATTTACCACCATCTAAATAGCGCGCCAGTAAACGATGGACCATCACATCTGGATACCGTCTAATAGGAGAGGTAAAATGCGTATAATAATCAAATGCCAAGCCATAGTGGCCAGTTTTCTTAGTCGTATAAATTGCTTTGGCCATTGATCGGATTGCTAATTGAGTAAGTATGTTTTGTTCTTTTTTCCCCTCAACATCTTCCATTAAAAAGTTTAGTGATTTAGCGATCTCTTTATCGGTTTTCATATTAATTTTATACCCAAAACGCGAAGCAAAGGTTGCAAAATTATTAAGATTTTCTAAGTTTGGCGTGTCATGCGATCGATATACAAAGGTATATTTTTGCTTTCCTTTGCCTTTTTTAGCGATAAATTCGGCTACTTTTCGGTTTGCCAATAACATGTAATCCTCTATTAGTTTATGAGCATCCTTGCGTTCTTTAACATATACACCTGTAGGTTTGCCATGTTCATCAAGTTTAAATTTAACTTCGGTGCTTTCAAAACTAATTGCCCCTTCCTTAAATTTTTTATCCCTTAGTATGTGGGCTAATTCATTTAATTTTAAAATTTCCTCTGCAAAATCACCTTGTTTAGTTTCAATAACTTCTTGTGCTTCTTCATAGCTAAACCTACGGTTAGAATGAATAACAGTTCTGCCAAACCATTGAGATAAAACATTTGCTTGCTCATCGAGCTCAAATACCGCTGCAAAACATAATTTATCTTCATGAGGTCGTAATGAGCATACGCCATTGCTTAACCGCTCTGGAAGCATAGGAATTACTCTATCTACTAAATATACAGAGGTTGCACGTTCATAAGCTTCCTTATCTAATTTTGTGTTAGGTTTTACATAGTGTGAAACATCGGCAATGTGCACACCAATTTCGTAATTGCCATTTGGTAATTTTTTAAAGGAAATCGCGTCATCAAAATCTTTAGCATCGGCAGGATCGATTGTTAAAGTAATAGTGTCTCTAAAATCTTTTCTGCCTTTAACTTCCTCTTCGCTAACAGTTTCTGGAATTTCATTGGCTTCTTGTTCAACTTCGGCTGGAAAACTTAATGGAAAACCATATTGTGCTAATATGGCATTCATTTCAGTGTTGTTTTCACCTTGTGTTCCTAATACATGAATGATTTTCCCTATTGGATTTTTTGCTCCTTCTGGCCAATCAGTAATCGATACCTGAACTTTTTGTCCATTCTTTGCTCCGTGCAAGTCGTTAAGTGGTACAAAAATATCATGGAGCATTTTACGATCATCGGGAATGATAAAAGCGAAGCGTTCCGAGATTTTAGCAACTCCAATAAAATCTGTTTTCGCTCGATTTATAATTTCTACAACTTCACCTTCCTTCTTCCGTCCACTTGTCTTATTTGCAAATACGTACACTTTTACTTTATCCCCATGTAAAGCGTTTCTCAATTTACGGGGGGCAACAAAAATATCTTTTTCAAATTCATCATCAGGTACTATAAAAGCAGAACCATCCGCTGTCATATCAACTGTACCTATTACAAAAGTTTTAAGGTCTTTTAAACGAAATTTACCTCGTTCTGGCCTAATAAATATGCCTTTATCTGTTTGTTCTACTAAAATTTCTAAGATCGTATGAGCAGAGTCAGCGTCTTTCAGGTTTAATTTTGCTGCAATCTGCTTATGATTAAGTGCAACATTTTTGTTTTTCTCAAAAATATCACTAATCATTTGTGTTAGAACGAGTTTTACTTGCGAATTTTTATTTTTAGCCATAACTATTCTGGTATTGTATCGAAGATAGCAATTGTATGTTTAGCTTAGGCCTTTTTTTGTATTTATTAACCTTAGGATGATGATTTACCATTTAAGGTGCACATACTTTATCTTTTTTCTTTCTGATGTATAGCTAACGTGAAGAGTGCCATCTTTAGCTTCAATGATAGCAGGGTAGGAATATTCTCCTACTTCATGTTGTTCTAAAGTATAAATGTCTTTCCAGTTCTTACCATCTTTGGAATAAGCTATTTTTAGCACCGACCTACCTTCCCACCAATTTTTTCCCGAATTTAGAGGGTTATATACTAACAGTTGATTTCCATTTCTCAAACTTACGGCATCAGTTCCCGCATTAGGATTGGGCAATTTTAAAGCCTCTAGTTTACTCCAAGTTTGACCGTGGTCATCCGACCAAGTACTTACGATCATATTTTGGCGGCTTCTACAGAGTAATTGCAGTTTACCGTTTTTGTATTGAAGGATAGCAGGTTGTATAACTCCGAAATTCCCGCAATCAATATTTATTTTTTTAAAATGTTGGCCGCCAGCATTACTTTTCTCCAAATGAATTGTCCAGTTTTTTTCATCTAAACTTTCTGTACTTGAGGGGTATAAAATATCACCATTAGCTAATTGAAGAGGCTTGTTTTTGATTGGTCCTAAAAATCCAGCTGGTAATTTCTTCGCTAAAGACCATGTAGATCCGTTATCTTTCGATGTTTTAAATTCTGCCCACCATTGTCGTGGATTCGGACCTACTTTATAGTGCAGCGTTAATAAGCCATTTTTTGCCTTAAACAGCACAGGGTTCCAACAGGGATATCTTAGGCTATCATTTTGAATTCCATTTGCAATAGCAATTGGTTTACTCCAATTGTCCCCAGTTTTTATGGAAGCCCAAATGTTAACATCTTTATTACCTTCATTGGAGCCACCAAACCATGCACACATGATTTTTTGATTAGGTAATTCAACTAACGTAGAGGCATGGCAAGATTTAAATGGTGCGTCATTAAATACAAACTCCTCTTTAATTACCTCAATAGGGCGATCGGGAATTTGATTAAAAATTAGAAAAAGAAAGAGGATAAAATGAAACATTTAGAATGTTGATTGGCTTTTTAGCTTACCAGGAATAGCTTCAATAAGTTTTTTGGTATATTCAGCATTTGGCGAATTGTAGATAACTTCTGGGAAACCTTCCTCTTCAACTTGCCCTTTATTCATCACAATCATCCGATCAGAAATATGCTTTACAACAGCCAAATCATGGGATATGAAAATATAAGTAAGCCCATATTCTTCCTGTAGTTCTCTCAATAGATTTAACACCTGTGCTTGAACAGAAACATCTAGTGCCGAAACAGATTCATCACAAATGATAAATTTTGGCTGCAATGCCAAGGCTCTCGCGATTACGATCCGCTGGCGTTGACCGCCAGAAAATTCATGCGGATAGCGATTGAAATGTGCTGCTTTTAGGTTTACTTTTTCGAGTAGGTTAATCACATGCGCTTTACGTTCTGCATAATTAGCAAAAACTCCATGCACTTCTAAAGGCTCCATTATAGCATTTCCTACAGTAACTCGTGGGTTTAAAGAGGAGTAAGGGTCTTGGAATATAATTTGCACATCCCGTCTCATTTTGGTAAGTGCCGTCTTATTTAAAGTGGTTAATTCAGTGCCATTAAAAATTACTTTACCTGAAGTAGGTTCTACTAACCTCAAAATGCTTCTTCCTAAAGTGGTTTTTCCACATCCCGATTCTCCAACCAAGCCTAAGGTTTCGCCAGGAAAAACGTCAAAACTAATGTTGTTTACTGCTTTAACAAATTCTGTGGGTTTCCCAAACAATCCATTTTTTATCGGATACCAAGTATTTAGATGCTGGACTTGGAGTATTGGTTTTTGTGTATAAAGCTGATGTCGCCGTTGTTGTATTTCTTGTTCTGAATAACTATTTACTTCAAGTAAGTGTTTCAAGCCAATATTTTGATCTTCAGCTAAGAAGTCGGCCACAACAGGTAGTTTTTTTAAAAGTCTTTCTGGACTTGGCCTGCAAGCTAATAAGCCTTTAGTGTAGGGGTGTTGTGGGTTTTCAAAAAGCTTTTTCGCTGCCCCCTGTTCAACGATTTGACCTTTATACATCACCAATAACTCGTCTGCTATTTCACTCATTACTGCAAGGTCATGTGAGATGAAGATCATGCCCATGTTGCGCTCTTCAGTTAACCGTAATAAGAGGTCTAAAATTGTTTTCTGAACAGTTACATCTAAGGCTGTTGTAGGTTCGTCGGCTATCAGCAATTCGGGATTACAGCTCAGCGCCATCGCAATCATAACACGTTGTTTTTGTCCACCAGAAAGCTGATGCGGATAGCTATCGAAAATATTTTCCGGTCGTGGTAATTGAACTTCCTTAAACAAGTTGATGGTTTGCTGTCTAGCTGTTTGTTTATTAGTATTTTGATGAAGTATGATGGCTTCTTGCACTTGATAACCGCAGGTGAAAACTGGATTTAAAGAAGTCATTGGCTCTTGGAAAATCATTGAAATCTTGTTTCCTCTAAAGGTTCTTATTTCTGCTGGCGACAAATTCAATAAATTGATTTTTTCGAAATCAACTTCCCCTTTAATTTTTGTATTTTTTGCATCATGCAATCGCATAATAGAGAAAGAAGTAACAGATTTTCCAGAACCTGACTCGCCAACTATGCCTAAAACCTTTCCTTTTGCTAAAGAGAAATTTACTTTGTGAACGGCTTCAAGCCAAGTTTTATCTTCTTGATTATAAAAATTTACCGATAGGTCTTTGACTGTTAACATGAGGTACTAAGGTAATATTTTCACGGGCTTAGAACAAAGATAAAGGAACAAAGAAAAAAATTGTAATTTTGAATTCATCATGAGACTGCTAAAAAGGGTACATTATTTCTATTTTATCTTCTGGATTTTACTGTTTTTTGTACTTTTTTCCCCTCTATATTTTATTTTCACTAAGAACCCAAGGTATTATACTGTTCTTAATAAGCTAAGAGCGGTAAACGCATTTTTATGTACCGCAATTTCTGGTGTATTTTTTAAGTTCGAATTTGAAAAGGAGCTTGATTCAAATAGGACTTATATTTATTGTGCTAATCACAGTTCAAATTTGGATATTGTACTTTTTTGTTTATTGGCGAAAGGTCGATTCCATTTTATGGGTAAGGAAGAACTGATGAAGAACCCAGTTTTAGGGATGTTTTTTCGAACAATAGATATTGCAGTATCAAGAGAAAGCAAGATTTCTGCTTTCAGAGCTTTTAAAAAAGCAGGGGAAAATCTTGAAAAGGGAATGAGTTTAATTATTTTTCCAGAGGGGAGAATCGATGAGCAATATCCGCCTATTTTACATGAATTTAAAAACGGACCATTTCGACTAGCTATTGAAAAAAATATTCCCATTGTTCCTGTAAGTAGCATAAATGTATGGAAGATAATGTGGGATGATGGTTTTAGATATGGTACGAGACCGGGTATTGGAAATATTTATATCCATGAACCCATTTCAACGCGTATATTAGGCGTTGAAAGTGCTGAAGAGCTAAGGGAAGAGGTGTTTAATAAAATTAACAGTAAATTGCAGAAATGAAGATAAATAAGGACACGGTGCATAAAGTTGCAGACTTGGCACGAATTGCTATTAAAGATAACGAAGTTGATGCATTGACTGTAGAAATGAATAAGATTCTTACTTTTATGGAGAAACTTAATGAATTGGATACAAGTGCTGTGAAACCTTTGGTTTATATGAATGAAAAACCGAATGTTTGGAGAGAGGATATGGCAAAGAACGAAATTTCTACTAGTGAAGGCTTAAAAAATGCGGCTATTCATGATGAAAATTTCTTTTTTGTTCCGAAAATCATTGATACATCAAAGTAGTAGAAACAAAGAGGTTTCGTTGATTTAGCATTAGCCTGCAAAAAAATAAACGTAACTGTAACATTCGATAGGTTAAATAGGTCTAAAAATAAAATTATAAACTGATGAAAAAAGCACTCATTACCATTAAAGATATAGGTCGTAAATATGTAATAGGTTCAGAAGTTATACATGCTTTAAAATCAGTAAGTTTAGAGATTAACAAAGGCGAATTCGTAGCATTAATGGGTCCCTCTGGCTCAGGAAAATCTACGTTGATGAATATTTTAGGTTGTTTGGATACACCGAGTAAGGGTGATTATATATTAAATGGGATTAATGTTAGTCAGATGAGTGATAATGAGCTGGCTGAAGTTAGGAATAAAGAAATTGGTTTTGTGTTTCAAACCTTTAATTTATTACCCCGTTCTACTTCCTTGGATAACGTGGCCTTGCCATTAATTTATGCTGGCGCAAGTAAAAGGGAGCGAGATCAACGTGCTACTCAAGCTCTGGAGAATGTTGGTTTGGGAAATCGTGTAACACATAAGCCTAATGAATTGTCTGGAGGTCAGCGCCAACGTGTAGCTGTTGCAAGAGCTTTAATCAATAACCCTTCTATTATATTAGCTGATGAGCCAACGGGTAACTTAGATACTAAGACCTCAATTGAGATAATGGGACTTTTGGAAGAAATTCATCGTAAAGGGAATACCATTATTCTGGTTACTCACGAGGAAGATATTGCGCAACATGCTCATCGAATTGTGCGTATGCGTGATGGTTTAATAGAAAAGGATTATCTAAATGAAGATATTAAAACCGTTTCACCTCGTTTGAATAATTTGGAAGCAAAAGGTGATGATTTTGAGAAGATCGTATAAAGCGTATAGGGCATAGCGCTTAACAAAAATGAAAATATATACTAAAACAGGCGATAAGGGCCAAACTTCACTCATTGGTGGTACACGAGTTCCTAAGTATCACATTCGTATTGAAACCTATGGAACTGTTGATGAATTAAATTCTTACGTTGGTTTAATTATGTGCCAGCCAATCGAGATTCATCATCAGCAGGTGCTGAAAGAAATTCAAGACAGGTTATTCACAATTGGAGCTTCATTAGCCTCAGATCCTGAGCGTTCTAAAATGAAAATACCAGATTTAGGGCCACAGGATATCGTTTTGTTGGAAGAAGAGATGGATGAAATGAATGAGGTTTTACCGCCGTTAAAACATTTTATCTTGCCTGGAGGAAATACAGTCGTATCATATTGTCACTTAGCTCGTTGCGTTTGTAGGAGAGCCGAAAGATTAGCTGTTCAATTAGCTGAGGAGAGTTTTGTTGACAACAATATTACAATTTACCTTAACAGATTAAGTGATTATTTATTTGTTTTGGGAAGGAAACTAAATGCAGATGAAGGGACAGTAGAAAATATCTGGAACCCTAGGATGTAAATAGTGGAAAAAAATATTTGTTTTGCTCATTTTTTTTACCATACTTTTGCGCAAACAGAAATAGGAATAATTTAATAATAAGAATATGTATTGGACATTAGAACTTGCATCGCACTTGGAAGACGCTCCTTGGCCTGCAACAAAAGACGAATTAATTGATTACGGTATACGTTCTGGTGCACCTGTTGAGGTGATTGAAAATTTACAAGCGCTGGAAGATGATGGTGAGCCTTATGAAACAATAGAAGAAATTTGGCCAGATTATCCTACCAAAGATGATTTTTTCTTTAACGAAGACGAATATTAATCATAGCATTCAATCCCGATTTTAATCGGGATTTTTTTTTGAGAACAATTTTAGGTTAGTTATTGTTAATGATTTGTAACAAGAACGTTTAACTAATCTAAAAATTATGGGAAATCTACTTTATGTAATCGCAGTTATTTTAGTCATTATTTGGGCTATCAGCTTTTTAGGAGGCTATTATACTGGGGGCATTATTCACACTTTATTAGTGATTGCGATTATCGCTATTATATTGAGGGTGATAAGGGGTGCTGCTTAATAATTACAATCTGAACTTTGACAATCTTTTAAAGGTTGTCAAAGCTTTAGTAAAAAATGCGCTAGTTCCAAGTCTTCGGGATAGGTTATTTTTAAGTTATTTCTTTCTCCTTCAATAAGATTAATTTTAAAGCCAACTTTTTCTACAACACTTGCATCATCTGTAAATTTAGATTTATAATGTTGTTGATAAGCTTTTCTAAGTTGATTGATTTCAAAAGTTTGAGGAGTTTGTATAAGTACAATATCTTCCCTATTTAAAATTTTACTTTCTTCTTTCTTAATTTTTCGGATAGAGTCGCTTGGCTTTATGCAAGCAATGGCATTTCCATCTTGTTCGGCAATTTCGTAGGTTCTAGCAATTAATTTAGCGCTTACCAATGGCCTAACTGCATCATGGATGGCTACTATCCCTTCGCCTTTGATAGCCATTAGACCATTTCTAACAGAATGGAAGCGCTGTTCGCCTCCTCTAACTACTAGATGTGGAATATTAAAGTTGTAGGCAAGGCAAAGTTCTTCCCATTGAGTGTGCAGATCTGCATGTAATACTAAAATAAGTTCCGGTTTAAATGGAGAAGTATAAAAAGCCGTTAGCGTATGCATTAATATTGGCTTGTTTTTTAGCAATAGAAACTGCTTTGCAATTACATTCTGCATCCTTTTTCCAGATCCACCACCTACTATAATTGCGTAATACTTCATTTTATCAAGTATCAAGATGTGAACAAATATCAAGTATCAAGATGTGGTATCTTGATACTTGATATTTTATCTATTATATAATTAACATCGCGTCGCCGAAGCTGTAAAAGCGATATTTTTCTTTAACTGCAACTTCATATGCATTCATTACATTTTCATAACCGCCAAATGCACTTACCATCATCAATAGGGTAGATTCTGGGGTATGGAAATTAGTGATCATGCAGTTTGCAATGCTGAAATCATAAGGAGGAAAGATGAATTTGCTGGTCCAATCGTTTGCTGCTTTTAATTTTCTTCCAGAAGAAACTGCAGACTCGATGGCTCTCATTGAAGTTGTACCTACCGCACAAATTTTCTTCTTATGATCTAAAGCTTTGTTTACAATATCAACAGCAGTTTGATCGATAATAAACTGCTCTGAATCCATTTTATGTTTGGTTAAATCCTCTACTTCCACTGGTCTAAATGTTCCTAAGCCAACATGAAGTGTAACTTCTGCGAAATCAACTCCTTTTAATTCTAAGCGTTTCATTAATTCTCTGCTAAAGTGTAAGCCAGCTGTTGGAGCAGCCACCGCACCTTCATGTTTTGCGAAAATAGTCTGATAACGTTCTTTATCTTCTGCAGTTGCTTTACGTTTAATGTATTTCGGTAGAGGTGTTTCTCCTAAAATTTCTACATTTTTACGGAATTCTTCGTCTGTTCCATCGAACAAGAAACGGATTGTACGTCCTCGGGAGGTTGTATTATCCACTACTTCTGCAACCAAAAGATCGTCATCTCCAAAATATAATTTGTTACCCACACGGATTTTACGAGCTGGATCCACTAAAACATCCCATAAACGTAATTCCTTATTCAACTCACGCAATAAAAACACTTCGATGGTAGCGCCAGTTTTTTCTTTATTTCCGTATAAACGTGCAGGGAACACTTTTGTGTTGTTCAAGATCATTACGTCTTGATCATCAAAATAGCCTAAAACATCTTTAAAAATTTTATGCTCAATCTTGCCACTATCTTTATGTAAAACCATTAAACGGGCTTCGTCTCTTTGTTCTGCAGGATTGTTCGCTAAAAGCGACTCTGGTAAATTAAACTTAAATTGAGATAATTTCATCTATTTTATTTATTTGTAGTTATTTGCAAGATAGAACTTTGATGATTAAATAATATTTTAACCCTGCCAATTCATGTTCTTGATGGAGTAAATTAGGGCGCAAATTTACAAATTATAATTTTGTTTTTCTAATAAATAAACAGTAAGAGTTGAAGGTGGTTTTCAAACGATTGTATTTTTTATATTATACTGCTAAATCTGTAACCTTTTGTACTATTTTTGGTCTAAATACTAATTATGATGATTTTTAGGCTAATAGGCGAAAGTTTTAGGTTTGCATTTGATGCACTTCGCCAAAACAAACTCAGGACTATGCTCTCTTTATTGGGCATTACTATTGGTATTTTTACCATTATAACAGTTTTTACAGCCGTTGATACCTTACGGGATAAACTTCAGGCGAGTGTTGACAAACTTGGGTCAAATACATTATTTGTTCAGAAATGGCCTTGGATCTTCAGTGATAATTTTCCTTGGTGGAAGTATGTTAACAGGCCTGAACCATCATTAAGAGATTATAACGGTTTAAAGGATCGTTTGGAACTTGCTCGTGGAGTTTGTTTCGAGGTGTCGGCTAACAATCGTACAATTAAATATAGAAGCAACTCAGTAGAAGGTATCAGCTTAAACGCTGCCTCTCAAGAGTACAATCTAACCTGGAATTTAGAGTTTCAAGACGGTAGATATTTCACAGATAACGAGGGTAGATCAGGTACCCCAGTTTGTATTGTCGGAGCGGAGATTGCCGATGGCCTGTTTGATGGGGAGAATCCCGTTGGTAAACAGGTTAAAATAATGGGTAGAAGGGTAACTGTTGTTGGCGTGTTTAAAAGAGAGGGAGAGGATATGATGGGGATGTCGCAAGATAAGAATGTATTAATCCCTTTAAATTTTGCTAAAGGAATTTTCGATATCAATAACGAACGGTATAATCCGCAGGTAACGGTTAGAGGCTTGGAAAATGTAAGTTTAGAGGATGTTGAAAGTGAACTTAAAGGCATGATGAGATCTATTCATCGCTTGCAACCAGGAGCAGAAGATGATTTTTCACTGAATAAAACGACTATGATATCTAACCAACTAGATTTAATGTTTGGTATGGTAAATGTTGCGGGCTGGGTAATTGGCGGCTTCTCGATTTTGGTAGGAGGATTTGGAATAGCTAATATTATGTTTGTTTCTGTTAAAGAGAGAACCAATATTATTGGTATTCAAAAATCGTTGGGAGCTAAGAACTATTTTATTCTTCTTCAATTTATGTTCGAAGCGGTAGCTCTTTGTATTATGGGTGGCGCATTAGGTTTGGGGCTCGTATACGGAATTACACTTGTATTTACCTATGGTGCAGATATTGAAATTATTTTATATTTTAAAAATATTGTACTAGGTATTGGAATCTCTGTAATTATTGGAATGATTTCAGGATTTTGGCCTGCATTTTCTGCTTCAAGACTAGATCCAGTTGAAGCGATTAGAAGCTAATTAGTTTTTTCAAATGCATAAAAAAAGAGGATTAATATCCTCTTTTTTTATGCATTTATATATAATTACGCTAGTTTTCCTAATGCTTCTTTGATTCTTCTTAATGCTTCAATTAGGCTTTCATCTGATGCAGCATAAGAAATGCGGATGTAATTGTTGTTGCCGAATGAATCACCACCTACAGTTGCTACGTGACCAACATTTAACAGATATAACGCTAAATCTGCAGAGTCTTTAATCACATTTCCATCGGCATCCTTTTTGCCGAAGAAAGAACTTATTTCTGGGAAAAAGTAGAATGCTCCATCTGGCAAATTAGTTTTCACACCTGGAATATCGTTCAACAAATCATATACTAGTTGTCTACGTCTGGCAAAAGCTTTTTTCATTTCTAAAACCGTCTCTAAACCTTGTTCATAAGCTGCAATTCCTGCACGTTGTGCAATTGAGCAGGTTCCTGAGGTAGTTTGTCCTTGCATTTTGTCATTTGCAGCTGCTATTTCTTTGCTTGCCGCAATATAACCCAATCTCCAACCTGTCATCGCGAATGCTTTAGAGAAACCATTTACAATAATTACACGATCTTTGATACTTTCAAATTGCGCGATAGATTCATGCTTGTCAACAAAATTTATATGTTCATAAATTTCATCCGATAGGATAAAAATATTTGGATATTTCTCAAAAATCTTAACCAAGCCAGCTAGTTCTTCTTTACTGTATACTGATCCAGTTGGGTTACATGGAGAAGAAAACATGAAAAGTTTAGTTTTCGGTGTAATTGCTGCTTCAAGTTGTGCTGGTGTAATTTTGAAATCACTTTCAATATCGGTATCAATAAAAACAGATTTACCTTCTGCTAATACTACCATTTCCGAATACGAAACCCAATATGGAGTAGGTATAATAATTTCTTCACCTGGATTAATTAACGTTAAAATTACATTAGAGAGTGATTGCTTTGCACCAGTAGAAACCACAATTTGCGAAATATCATAAGTTAAATTATTTTCATTCTTTAACTTGTCGCAAATAGCTTTGCGAAGTTCTGGATATCCTGGTACTGGTGAGTAACGCGTATAGTTTTCGTCTAATGCTTTTTTTGCAGCATCTTTTACGTGTTCAGGAGTGTTGAAATCTGGCTCGCCAATACTTAAACTTATTACGTTAACGCCTTTAGCCGTCAACTCGC
>DATJDT010000487.1:0-2335 GCA_035497275.1 Pedobacter sp. | reverse complement strand
AGCCAACTGCACTTTGAGGATTATAACCTGCCATTGCCATAAAAGATAAACCCATTTTGTCGGCTTCAGATTCTTGGTTACGAGAATTCGGCAAGATATATCCTGCCTGCGCTCCAATGCCAAATAATTGATTTACCACTGCTTGCGTGCTTTCTGATCTACCACTTGTTGCTACACCAACTACTCCTCCAGCTAATTGCGCTTTAAGCATAGCCGAAGCTCTTTCAACAGAGTGTTGTGCAATTGCGTGTGCAATCTCATGACCCATTACCGTTGCCAAACCAGCGTCGTCTTTTGTTACTTTTAAGATTCCTGTATATACAGCTACCTTACCACCTGGCATACACCAAGCATTAATTTCTGGACTTTCTATTAAATTAAATTCCCATTTATAATTTTTAATTTGCTCTCCATACCCATTGGCATTCATATATTTAGTTACAGCAGCTGCGATATTAGCGCCAACTCTTTTTACGCGCTGCGTTTCGGTAGAGTTACTGATTACTTTTGTCTTGGGGTCACTTAGAAATTGAGAATAACCAATTGCGGCTTGCTGTTCCAAATCAGCAGCACTCACTCCAAAGGTAGTCACTTTACGACCAGTTAAAGGCACAACAGACGTTGAGCAAGATGATAATGCCAATGTAATACTAGCAATACCGATAATGATAAATCTTTTCATAATATTTTTTGAGCGCTATAAAATCCTAATTATCCAATAAACAATTAGAATTGAACTTGGTTTGGAAAATCAGATTTTAGTTTTGTTTCTTTTTAAATAAATACACCTTAGACTCTTTTCCCTTCAGTAAACGTTCGAGGTTTTTCTGGTGTGTTACTAGGATGAGCAAGCACACACATATCCCATATAATACTTCCGATTTAATGGAGGATTGAAGTACAAAGACAGTTGCAATCGGGAAGGTAAATCCGGCACATATGGAGCTTAAAGAAACGTATTTGGTGCTCAATAATACTGTTATAAATACAATTACACAAAGCATTGCTGCCGAGGGATTAACTGCCAGAATCATCCCAAACAGCGTAGCTACTCCTTTTCCTCCTCTAAAGCCAGCGAAAATTGGAAATAAATGCCCCATTACCGCAATAACCCCTAATGCCAATTCATAACTAACAAATTGTGTAGAATTTTGAGGCCCAGTTACAGAAAGCCCAATAAAATAGGCAAGCTTTGTAGCCGTATATCCCTTAAAAATATCAATCAGCATTACCGCAATTCCCGCCTTCTTCCCAAGTACCCTAAAGGTATTTGTAGCACCGGCATTACCGCTTCCATATTCCCTCACATCGACACCATAAAATGCCTGCCCTAGCCAAACCGCTGTAGGAATAGAACCAAAAAGATAGGCAGCAATCAATGCTGAGATAGAATAGATCGAAATCATAGACCTACAATTATACTAAAAAATTAGATTCAAACACGTAGAATTCCATGATTAATACGCTTTTAAGCTTAAATCTAAGCTTTTAACTGAATGGGTTAAGGCACCCATTGAAATATAATCAACTCCACATGCTGCGTAATCAGCTACATTTTCTTCAACTATACCTCCTGAAGCTTCGGTAATGAACCTTCCATTCACCAGCTTTACTGCTTCTTTAAGTAAGGGGAGTTCAAAATTATCTAGCATAATACGTTGGACATTGCCAACCTCAAGAACTTGTTTAAGTTCATCCAGATTTCTTACCTCAATTTCGATTGGTAAATCTCTATTTGTATTACTTAAATATTGATTTGCCGATTCGATCGCTTTGGCAATTCCTCCCGCATAATCAACATGATTGTCTTTGATTAAAATCATATCATACAAACCTATTCTATGATTTACTCCACCTCCAATTTTAACAGCCCACTTTTCGAGATAACGTAAACCAGGTGTAGTTTTACGCGTATCTAAAATTTTGGTAGTATAAGGTGCTAATAGCTGAACAATACGATTAGTTTTTGTCGCGATGCCGCTCATTCTTTGCATGCAATTAAGCACCAGTCTTTCGGCTAGTAGAATAGCATGTGTGCTTCCGGAAACCGTTAACACAATATCTCCAATTCTAACACTTGCTCCATCATTAATAATAACAGCTATCTGTAAAGTTGGATCTATTTGATGGAATATTTCTACTGCAAGTTCAACACCTGCTAAAATACCGTCTTCTTTAACTATTAATTTCGCCTTACCTTGCGTGTTTAATGGTATCGTAGCAAGTGATGTATGGTCTCCATCGCCAACATCTTCGGCAATAGCATTTTCAATAAAGAGTTTGATTATTTTCTTATCCAAAGCACATTTTTAAAACACAAAATTAGCAATTAAGT
>DATJDT010000486.1:0-6718 GCA_035497275.1 Pedobacter sp. | reverse complement strand
TGTCAGGTCATAAATGATAGTCACTCAATAATACGGCGGAGATATTTTAGACACTATTGCATAATTCATTTGTTATTTCACGGAAAAATTCCGAAAATTGCAATCCTTGATTGGGGGATTAGCTCATTTGGCTAGAGCGCTTCGCTGGCAGTGAAGAGGTGATCGGTTCGAATCCGATATTCTCCACCAATAAAATTAGATTTACTCACGGTATCGATATTTTCGCACTCAACTCTGACAGTATCGATGAATACAAGGACGGGGCTTTATGTAATTAAGGTTTGCGAGAATGCAACAGAGAACTGCCCATACCCTACCGAGGAATTTATGCTCCCTGTTTCATTAACTGGAAGGGTAGAATAAAAGATTTAAACCTAAATTCGTCACTTGTAGATTTTACAAATTTTTTACCAACCTTAATGGATCTTACAGGAGCTAAGAGGAGCCTTCGCTGAAATCGAAAGGAATAAGCTTATATCCACAGCTCACTGACAGTAAAGCGAAGGAACGCGATTGGTTATTTTGCTATTAAGATCCTAAGTGGACGTCTTATCAGAAAAGGGTATTTGTTTACGACTAGAGCTGCAAGCTGTACGACGCCGACAAAATTTATGATCTGAAGAATGTCCCCGAAGAATTAAAGCCTATAACCAATAGGAATTTATCTCCAGCGGCGTCAAAGCGAATCAATTTTTTTGAGCAGATAATTGCAGAGAAAACTAAGGGCAAGTAATCTGAAATCAATTTTAGGTTTCATCTCTTAAATGAGATGAAACCTTTTTTGTGCGCTTTAAAAGGCACAAAAAACAAAATTTTCCTGTAAAATAAACAGTATTGTCGACAATACATATCGGAAGTTAGCGTCAATTTTACAAGATGCAGCGAATGCATTTTGACCAAATTTTAACCTAACCAAATTAACGTATGAAGAAAAGATGTTTCTCTTATAGTAGAGCTATGATAATAGACCTATAAGATACCAAGGCCATCCCGGCAAATCAACCCGAGTTAATCAACTTTTGTTGTTAAATCTAAAACCAAAAAAATATGAATATTATTACAGCGGCATATAAAACATTTTGCCGCGAATATCTGCATGTTAATCAAACATGGCGATATAAATACAAAACCATGATGATCATGAGCATCGTGGCCCTGTTACTTACGCTAAGCGCTCTAGAAAGCTATGCAACAACTTTTTCAGTTAAGTCTACTGTGCTGATTCTAAACAAGGCAATCATAACGGTATCTGGAAAGGTAATAGACGAAAACGGACAACCCTTAATTGGCGTTTCCGTAAAGATCAAAGGAACTACTACTGGTGCGCTAACCAGTGCTGAAGGTCGTTATACAATTAAAGTTACCAAAGATGATGTATTGCAGTTCACTTTTATTGGCTACAAAACAGTCGAAAAAATAATTACTGACCAAACAGTAATTAATATAGCAATGGAACCTTCGCAAAATGATTTGGATGCCGTAGTGGTAGTGGGATTTGGGGTAAAAACCAAGGCTACAAATGTGGGTGCAATGTCTTCTATCTCTACAAAAGATCTTAAACAAAATCCGGTAACTAACCTAAGCAATGCCTTAGCTGGCAGACTGCCAGGTTTAATTACTCAACAGCGTGGTGGAGAACCAGGACGTGATGATGCCAATCTTTTAATTAGAGGGATCACTACTTTAAGTGCTGGAGCAGCCTCGCCATTGGTGCTGGTAGATGGGGTAGAACGACCATTTTCGCAGATCGATTTTAATGAAGTCGAATCAGTATCGATTTTGAAAGATGCTTCTTCTACTGCCGTTTATGGTGTGAGAGGTGCGAATGGTGTAATATTGGTGACTACGCGTAGAGGAGCATCTGGTAAGGCTAAAATCGCTTTATCAGCCAATTACGGTTTACAAAGTCCAGCAAGGCTTCCTGAGTTTGTGGGCTCTTATGATTATGCAACACTTAGAAATGAAGCCGTTTTAAATGACAACCCTAACGCTGTAGTTCAATATAGCCCACAACAGATAGATGGCTATAAAAATCATTCCGATCCTTTTCTCTATCCAGATGTTGACTATTACAGTGAGTTTCTAAAGAAATTTACCCCTCAGTCTACGGTAAATCTAAATGTGAGTGGTGGTGGTGCGATTGCACGCTATTTCGTTTCAGGAAGTTACGCAGATCAGCAAGGTATTTATAAAAATACAAAAGGTGATTTTTTTGATGCAAACTCGAGTTATAAACGTTTTAATTTTCGTTCCAATATTGATATCAACGCAAGTAAAACAACCTTACTTTCTGTTAATATGGCGACCATTGGCGGAGTAAAAAACAGTCCGTTTGCAGCTAGTGGCGGTGGTGTTGGAGGATATGGTGGTACGGGTGATATTTTTAGCGGGCTATCTCGTACAGCGCCAAATGAAATGAATTTACTAAATCCTGATGGAACTTATGGAGCTAGTAGCCGTCCGGCAAAAGTACAACGTAATATTTTGGCAGATTTAAGGGAACGAGGTGTTACAAAAGAATATAATAGCACGGTAGAGATAGGTGTAGTGGCTGATCAGAAGTTGGATTTTATTTTGAAAGGTCTTAGTGCGAAAGCTAATCTGGCCTTCAATAGTTATTATACGCAATTTTACAATACCTTTCGAGGAAACTCTGGAGATATAGCCTCTGCATACAGAAGATATTCGGTAGATGCAATCGATGCTAATGGACAATATAAATATACGCAGCGCACTGGAACTTTTAATCCTTTAGTAAGTACTTCGTCTGCTTATGCAGATGGAAGTAACCGTAATTTTTATTTAGAGGGGTCTTTATTTTGGAAAGGTAAAACAGGAAAAAGTGACATTACTGCTTTGTTACTGTACAACCAGCAAAGAAAAACAAATAATACAGCTACATCAAGTCAACTCACCGATTGGCCATTCTCCAGAATGGGCGCTGTTGGTAGGGTTACTTATGCCTATGATAACAAATACCTAGCAGAAATAAATGCAGGGTACAACGGCTCTGAAAATTTTCAACAAGGCCAGCAGTTTGGGTTTTTTCCATCTTTTTCTGCAGGATGGTTAATTTCTCAGGAAGATTTTATTAAAAATAATGCACCTGCTGTTACCTATTTAAAATTGAGAGGATCAATTGGTCAGGTAGGTAATGATGCATTGAGTGGAAGAAGATTTTTATATTATAACAATGCTTACGCCTCTGGCACAGGATATAGCTACGGTCTTTCTCAAGGTACAGCCGTTGGAGGTTTAGTAGAGGGAGCTATCCCCACTAACGGTGTGACTTGGGAGAAAGAAACCAGTTCTAATCTAGGTCTAGAATTGAACTTATGGGGTAAAAAATTTGGCTTGGTAGTCGATGCATTCTATAAAAAAAGGGTTAATATTCTCACTACCCCAGCAAGTACACCTGTTGTAGCAGGTATTACCTTACCAGTTCAAAATTTAGGCGAAGTAGAGAACAAAGGTTTTGAAATTGAAGCCAATACTGAGCACATGATCGGAAATGTAAGTGTATGGATAAGGGGTAATTTTGCATTCGCAAGGAATAAAATATTAGCCCAAGATGAACCTGCTCCAAAGTATGAGTGGATGAATAGAACGGGAAGAAGTGTAGGCCAAGGTTGGGGATATGTTACAGATGGTTTTTACAATAGCCAGTCCGAAGTAGATAACAGAACTGTCCAGGCTTATTTTAGTGGCCGCTTACAGCCCGGCGATTTTAAATATAAAGATATTGATGGCGATGGGTACATTACTTCATATGACCAGGTTCCAATAGGTCAACCAACATTTCCTGAGATTACCTACGGTTTTAGCACAGGTTTTAGCTGGAAAGGATTAGATGGAAGTATCTTATTTGCAGGTGCAGACAGAACTTCCATGTTCGTTACCATGGAAGCAGCGTGGGAGTTTTTTAACGGGGGTAAAGTTATGAATTACCATATGGACAGATGGACTCCGGCAACTGCTGCTACTGCTACCTATCCTCGCTTGTCATCTGATCCTCAGGGAACTGATAACAATTATGTGAACTCAGATTTCTGGAACAGGGACGCCTCATTTATACGTCTTAAGAATGCTGAAATCGGTTATACTTTTTCTAAAAGCCTTGTTAAAAAATTAAGTGTAGGCAATATCAGATGCTATATAAATGGACAGAACTTATTCACTTACAGCAAGGGTATTAAATATCTTGATCCCGAAAATAGAAATAGCCGTGCATGGTACTATCCGCAATCGGTAGTTTATAATCTTGGGTTATCTGTTACTTTTTAATCTGAAATCAAATGAAAATCAAATTATACCAATTCATCATCCCAATTAGTCTAGTTTTGGGCCTGGCTGCTTGTCAGAAAGAATTTTTAGCACCACCTCCAAATAATGTGACCACCACGGATTCAACTGTTTTTAGTAATGAGTTGCAAGCCCGTCAATATCTTTCTAATATTTATAATTCGCTTCCATCTAATCAGCTTAACACAAATAATGGACAATTAGCAGATGGTTGTTTTGAATCGGAGCAAGGTATCCAATGGTCTCCACTTCAAGTCTATAATGTGAATGCTTATAATGGTGGGGCTGGTAACGTAGATAATGCCTATGGTACTTATTATCCAATGATCCGTAAGTGCAACATTTTTGCCAAGAATGAAAAGTACATGACATTTACACCCGCTAATGCAACTTACTTTAAAGCAGAAAACCGTTTTTTGCGTGCATTTGCTTATTTCGAATTGTTAAAACGTTATGGAGGAGTACCCTTAATAGACTCTGTTTGGATTTATGATGCAGAAGATATTAAACCTGAATTCCGGATGGAGTTAAAAAGAGCAAGCTTTGATGCAACGGTTAAGTTTATTCTTAAGGATTTAGATTACGCCGCAGCCAATTTGCCGTGGATATGGCCTAATGCCAATACAGATTTCGGCCGTGCTTCTAAATCAATCTGTATGGCGATGAAATCAAGGTTGTTATTGTATGCTGCAAGCCCTTTGTTTAACGCTAACCAAGCCCATGTAAGCGATCCTAATTGTCCAGACTCTTTGTTTAAATATCCTACTTATGATGCACAACGATGGAAGTTGGCAATGGATGCTGCCAAAGCATTTATAGATGCCAATAATACAGAAGCTTTGAAATATGCACTTTATGCCAATTATGGAGACATGTTTATCACGGTAAGAGGAAATGTGAACAATAAAGAGGTTATATTTTCTAATGCACGTCAGGTTGCTGGACCTTCCCAATCTAATCCAACTTTAAATCTGGTTGATATGTACGATATGACCAATGGCAAACCCATTACAGATCCAACCTCTGGATACAATGAACAGGAACCTTATAAAAATCGCGATCCTAGATTATTGCAAACCATTTTAACCAATGGCGTTTCATGGGCGGGAAGAACTTTCGAGCCTTTTATTAACGGTGGTCAGGATTATAATGGCGATAGAACGATAACTGGTATGCTTCAAAAGAAGTACGTGGGAATTACTGCTCAGAATCAGGGCGCTTCTCGTTTTATCTTTTACAGACTTGCCGAAATTTACCTAAACTATGCGGAAGCCCAAAATGAGTTTGAAAGTGGTCCAAATACAAATTCTTACACTTACGTTAATTTAGTAAGGACGCGTGCGGGTATGCCAGCATTCCCAACGGGCTTAAGTAAAGCCGATTTTGCAGCAAAGCTTAAAAAAGAACGAATTATCGAATTCGCTTTTGAAGAAACTAATTTGTTTGATGAAAGACGTTGGTTAATGGCTGAAACATTGGATGCAGGTAATTTTTATGGATTTAAAATCAATAAAAATACTAATGGAACTTTCTCATATACCCGTTTTGTTTTCGAAAAAAGAGGCTTCCTGAAAAGATTTTATTTGTATCCGATACCGGAACAGGAAATTTTTAAATCACCCAAGCTAAAACAAAATCCAGGATGGTTTTAGCCTTAATGTATCCTATCAAGACAAAATTTACAGACTTAATATCATAACATATGCATTGTTTGAAAATTAAAATATTACTATTTATAAGTTGTATCAGCATCTTTTATGCTCAGGCACAACAAAAGACCCGGATTACTGTCACCAATCAACGTGGCAACCCATTGTCGGGCGTTGAATTTAAGATTCATTCATCAGGATTAAGAGGCGTTACCGAAGTAAATGGTACTGCACAGGTTTTGGTAAGTGACCAAGACAGTATCACTTTAAAAGCCGAAAGCTACGTTTCAAAAGTTATTGGCATCAGTAAAATTCAGGAGAAAATGGTTATTACCTTAAGTCAGTTAAAACCATGGGAAGGTAACATAGAAATGCCTTGGATGGCTCAAGATAAGCGATACAGCACTGCAGCTGTATCGGTAGTAAGCGGAAGTCAACTTATTAAAAATCCAGAAGCAAATTCCAGTAATCTTTTAGGCGGCAATTTAGCAGGCTTAACCAGCAGGCAAAGTAGCAGTGAGCCCGGATATGACGGCGCTACCTTTAATATTAGAGGATTTAGTTCATACAATGCTTTATCTCCTTTAGTGTATGTAGACGGGGTTGAAAGAGACATTCAACAGATTGACCCCCTCGAACTGGATGGGGTAACCATTTTGAAAGACAATGCAGCGAATGGTGCTTTTGGAATTAGAGGGTCTGGTCGTTCTATTATGGCAACAACGAAGAGGGGTATTGCAAATACGAACGAAATCTCATTGGTAGCG
>DATJDT010000485.1:0-3421 GCA_035497275.1 Pedobacter sp. | reverse complement strand
CTTTACACCGCTTATAGTACCATCATCTGTAACTCCGATCAGTAATTTGCCACCACGATTATTTGCGAATGCCACTAATGTTTTAGCGATTTTTTCAGCACTACTAATGGTTTTCTTAAAATCTAAGTTTACATTTTCTCCTTCTAAAATTAATCTTCTAATGTTCATGTGGAAGTGGGTTAGTTAAACTTACGAGGTTCCCTCGTTAAACTTACGAAGTTCTCAGCGCTTAATCCGGCGCTAACTTCGTAAGTTCTTTCGCTTAGTCCTGCGCTAACTTCGTAAGTTCTTGCGCTTAATCCTGCGCTAACTTCGTAAGTTATATCGCTACTCTTTGCTTTTCGCCGGGGAATTTTAGGCGCAAGTAAATTTCGTTTTGTACGGTAACACATAATTCGCCTTGTTTGTTATAGAGTTCCATCGGATATGCTTTTACAAATTTTCCTGTTTCATTCAATGAATTTTCTGCTTCACTAATCATTTCATCTGTAATTTTTAAGGTGAAGTATAGTGTTGTTAAGCCCGGTTTCAAATATTGAATGCTTGCGCTTTTAAGCCAAACCCTAACTTTAAAACCTCTTCTTTGCATTAACTGATCAAACAAAATAGCATAAAATGGATCGGTAGCAGCATAAATAGAGCCCCCGAAAATAGAGCCATTGTAATTTCTATTTAAAAAACTGTTGCTGATTTTTACATCAACTCCTAAAAAATCAGGATGGAATTTTTTAACCCAAATACGTTGAAATAAAAGTGGTGGATATAAGCATAGTGCCCATTTAAGGGTTTTTTCTGAAAAAATCATGATGTCTAAATATCAACAATAGAATTGAGGTTTAAAAATTTTACGTAGGTTTTCACATTTGTTAGCTTACTTTTGGAAAACTTATATAAATAATACCGTTTTGATAAAAATTAGCTCGCTTAAGAACTTAACTTTCTTGATCATATTTTACTTTGCACTTTGCCCTTTAGTTAATGCACAAAAGAATTTCAGTGTCAACGGAGTGATAAAAAATGGTGCTACTGGAGAAACTTTAATAGGGGCCAGCATCAAAATAATCGGTTTCCCCCAATTTGGGACTTCTTCCAACGCTTATGGATTTTACTCTTTAAGTTTAGCTGAAGGCCTTTATAATTTCGAGGTTTCTTATATTGGATATCGTACACTTACCAAACAAGTTACTGTTAAATTAAATACCAAAGTTGATTTCGATTTAGAAGAATCGAATAACTTAAACGAGGTTGTAATTTCCAGTGTTCGAAAAAATGACAACGTTGTAAAGCCACAAATGGGCATTGAAAAGCTCAATATAAAAGATATACAACATATTCCAGTACTATTTGGCGAAAAGGACATTTTAAAAACCTTGCAGCTTTTGCCAGGGATTAAGTCGGCAGGAGAAGGAAATAGCGGTTTTTATGTAAGGGGTGGAGCAACTGATCAGAATTTAATCTTATTGGATGAAGCGCCAGTGTATAACGCTTCCCATTTATTAGGATTTTTTTCCACTTTTAATTCAGACGCTATTAAAGATGTAACTGTGTACAAGGGAGGAATGCCGGCCCAATATGGTGGAAGACTATCGTCTGTTTTAGATATCAGAATGAACGATGGTAATAGGAAGGAAGCCACTTTTGAAGGTGGAATTGGGTTGATTTCATCGAGACTAAAAGTTGAAGCACCATTTATAAAAGATAAGAGTTCGTTTATGATAAGTGGAAGGAGGACCTATGCGGATACTTTTCTTGCATTTGCCCCTGATACTTCCGTAAGAGGGAGCATTTTATATTTTTATGACCTAAATGCAAAAGCTAATTATCAAATTGATGAAAAGAATGTAATTTATCTTTCTGGCTATTTTGGAAGAGATAAATTAGGACTACGCAATACATTTGGATTTAACTGGGGAAATGCAACTGGTACTTTAAGATGGAATCATCTTTTTAGCAATAGGCTATTCTCCAATACCTCCTTCATTATGAGTAAATACGACTATACGATTGAAAATTTACAAAGCGGTAATGAATTTGCCGTTAATTCAAGTATCAAGGATTTTAATCTTAAGCAAGATTTCTCATTTGCATTAAACGATAAGCATGATCTAAAATTTGGTTTTGATGCCATTCACCATACAATAGCACCGGGACAACTTACTTCACCAAGTACGTCGAGCATTAATGCTATTAAAATAGAAAATAGAAAGGGCCTTGAAGTGGCCACTTATATTTCTGATGAATTTAATTTAAGCAAGAAGATTAAGTTAGTTTATGGTTTGCGGCTATCGTCGTTTTCAGTATTGGGAGGTGGAAACTTTAAAACTTTTAGCAGTGATGGTGTTCAAACAAGTTCTACTTATTACGATAATAACGATATTGTAAAAACCTATGTTAACTTGGAACCTCGTTTCGCTGCAAGTTTCCAACTTGACGAAGCAAAGTCTGTGAAAGCATCCTATACCCGTAATGTGCAGAACTTGCATTTAATGTCAAACTCTACGGCTACTTCGCCAACAGATTTGTATATCATGAACAGCCTTAATACCAAATCTGAAATTGCCAATCAGTTTTCATTTGGTTACTTCAACAATTTTAAGGAGAATAATTATGAGTTCTCTGCGGAAGTGTATTATAAACCGATGCTGAACCAAATTGAATATAGAAATGGGACTGATCTGAGAGGAAATCAAAATGTAGAGGCCGATTTGATTTACGGCAAAGGGAGAGCCTATGGATTAGAGCTGTTCTTTAAAAAGAAATATGGAAAATTTAATGGCTGGATAGGTTATACGCTCTCAAGAAGTGAAAGAACTTTCGATTTGATCAACAATGGAAATTGGTTTACTGCAAGGCAAGATAGACCACATGATATTTCGATCGTTGGAATTTACAAACCAGGCAAGCGATGGATATTTTCTTCAACTTTTGTGTATAGCACTGGTAATGCAGTTACTTTTCCAATTGCTAAATATAATTTAGATGGACGGACCATATTTTATTATGGAGAAAGAAATGCTAACAGAACAGCTGATTTTCATCGTTTAGATTTATCTGCAACGCTAGAAAGTAAACCTAGCAGAAAATTTAAATCGAGCTGGAATTTTGGCATTTACAATGTCTATAATAGAAGTAACCCTTACTCAATTGAATTCAGGGATAACCCAGATAACAGAACGCAAACTCAAGCAGTACAAACATCACTTTTTGGTATCATTCCTTCAGTTACCTGGAATTTTAAATTTTAATACATGAACAGACTTTATATTATACTTTTAGCCATTGTACTTTCCTCGTGTGAAAAGGTTATAGACTTAGATCTAGCGAAAACGGAGTCTAAAATAGTGATTGAATCTATTGTAACAGATTTAAATACGAGACATACCGTAGCTATTTCGACCACCACGAATTTTGAATCGGATAA
>DATJDT010000484.1:0-4756 GCA_035497275.1 Pedobacter sp. | reverse complement strand
CACCTTTACAAATTTCAGGACCTTTTAATCAAAGCGCGGCAACCGTTAAAATAAAAGGAGATATCAGTAGTCAATATATCTCGGCATTATTAATGATTGCGCCTACCTTGCCCCTCGGACTTGCTTTAGAAATTGATGGTGAATTAACCTCAAAGCCCTATGTAGAAATGACCCTAGCTATGCTTTCGCAAGTTGGGATAAAACATGAATGGGAAGAAAATATTATCACCATACAACCTCAACCTTTTAATACGAGTAAACTTTATGTGGAACCAGATTGGAGTGCCGCATCTTATTGGTATGCAATTGCAGCGTTAGCTGATGAGGCAACTATATTTTTACCTGGTTTAAATGGCTATAGCTTACAGGGTGATAGTAAAATCACCGAAATTATGGCAAACTTTGGAATTACCTCTCAATTTAAAGATGGGGGCGTTCATTTAAAAAAAGAACCAAAACCCTTAGAACGAAAAATATTTGACTTAAAAGATTGTCCAGATTTAGCTCAAACCATTATTGTGGTTTGTGCCGCATTAGGACATGATTGTACTTTTACGGGATTAGAAACCTTAAAAATTAAAGAAACTAATAGGGTTTTAGCGCTACAAACTGAGTTGGCAAAAATTGGTGTAAAATTAATTGAAAAAAACTTTAGCTATAAACTTGATTGCAGTGGACTTCATTTTCCGGACCAACTATTTGTAAGTACTTATGAAGACCATAGAATGGCTATGGCTTTTGCCCCTTTGGCGCTAAAAATTAAAACTTTAGAAATTGAAGAAAAGCAGGTAGTTGAAAAATCTTATCCTTATTTTTGGAATGACCTAGAAAAGGCCGGGTTCTCGGTAGTTACTAAGGAAAAATCAGTCTAACTACTAAATACTAATTACTTTATACTAAAAAAATGGCAGGAAATTCATTCGGTAAAGCATTTAAAATAACCACTTTCGGCGAATCACATGGTATTGCAATTGGCGTAATCATAGATGGCTGTCCAGCAGGATTAACCATAGACTTAAACTTTATACAAGCTGAGTTAGACAAACGCAGACCAGGCCAATCTAAAATCACCACTCAGCGCAAAGAGAGCGATACCGTTCAAATTTTATCTGGTATTTTTGAAGGAAAGAGTACTGGCACCCCTATTAGCCTGCTTATCCCGAATGAGGATCAACGTTCTAAAGACTACGCTCACAATCAGGATGTATATCGTCCCAGTCACGCAGATTATACCTATGATGTAAAATATGGCATTCGCGATCATCGCGGCGGCGGAAGGTCATCGGCAAGAGAAACCGCTGCACGTGTAGCTGCAGGAGCAATAGCTAAGCTACTACTTCAACACAATGGAATTGATATTTTTGCGCACGTTACTGCTGTAGGGCAAATCAATGCTCCTAATTTAAGTAGCGAGAACATAACAGAACTTTTGGCACTTAGGGAAGATAACATTGTTCGGTGCGCCGATCCAGCAATAGCTAATCAGATGATCGATTTTATAGATACGATTAGAAAAGAGGGTGACACTGTTGGTGGAAAAATTAGCTGCCTGGTTAAAAATTGTCCAGTAGGCTTAGGAGAACCAGTTTTTGATAAACTTCATGCCGACCTAGGTAAGGCGATGTTAAGCATTAATGCAGTACATGGCTTCGAGTATGGTTCCGGTTTTGCCGGAAGTGAAATGAGAGGTTCAACACACAACGATGTCTTTATCGCTACAGAAAATGGAACAAAAACCTTAACAAATTTTTCAGGCGGAATTCAAGGCGGTATTTCAAATGGTATGGATATTACGTTTTCTGTTGCGTTTAAGCCTGTTGCTACCATTATGCATAACCAACAAACCGTTAATGCAGCTGGAGAAAGTACCGAAATTAAAGGCAAAGGCAGACACGACCCTTGTGTAGTACCTAGAGCGGTGGTAATTGTGGAAGCAATGGCAGCCCTAGTCTTAGCTGATCATCTATTGAGAAATAAAAGCGTTAGAATATGAAATATTTGCTCATCGCATTCCTGTTGATCAGCTCTTCAGTCTTTGCGCAAAATTATAAGACTATAATCAATCAGCATCGCGAAGCATATAAGGAAGATTTTATCAAAGAAACTCGTTCTCCATTAAAGGAGAGCGATTTCAAAGATTTGCATTTTTTTGATCCTGATAGTACCTATAACATCATCGCCTCGGTAGAATTATTAACTGATCAGAAAGTTTTTAATATGCCAACCTATGATGGAACGAGTAAAGAATTTATCCGCTATGCTAATGTAAAGTTTAAGCTCGGCAACAAATCCTTACAATTAACACTTTATAAAAGTGTTGCGCTTGCTGTAAATCCACTTTACAGGAACTTACTATTTTTACCTTTCACCGATAAAACCAATCAAAAACTAACCTATGCTGGTGGAAGGTATATTGATTTAAGTTTACTCGATATCAAAAACCAGCAAATCGCTATTGATTTCAATAAAGCATACAATCCTTACTGCGCTTACAGTGATGGATATAGATGTCCTATTCCGCCAGAAGAAAATGATTTACCTATTGAAATTTTAGCCGGTGAAAAGAAATTCACCGGAGAAAAGAAGCATAAATAGCATGTCTGCTAATTAGTAAATCGAAGGATAGCGACCCGGATTGGCTTCATTCATCATCTGATAAACTATTTCGATAATATCATCAACCGACGGTTTACTAAAATAGTCTCCATCCGAGCCATATGGCGGACGATGAGCTTTTGCTGTCAAGGTTCTCGGTTTCGAATCCAAGTGGTAATATCCCTTTTGCTCTTCCAATATCTGTTGTAAAATATAAGCACTTCCACCTCCCGGAACGTCTTCATCAATCACTAACAGTTTATTTGTTTTTTGCAATGACTGTACACATAAATGTTCGGTATCAAATGGCAAAATAGTTTGTGGATCAATAATCTCTACATTAATACCCAAACCCATCAATTCTTCTGCTGCTTCTTCAATTAGCCTCAAGGTCGAACCATAAGAAACAATTGTTAAATCACTCCCACTTCTCAATATTTCTGCCTTACCTAAAGGAATTGTAAAATCTCCAACATTGTGAGGTAGCTTTTCTTTTAATCGATAACCGTTCAAACATTCAATAACCATTGCAGGCTCATCACCTCTAAATAGAGTATTATACATTCCTGCCGCCTGTGTCATATTACGTGGAACACAAATATGTAAACCACGTAAAGCACCTAAGATTACCCCAATTGGTGAACCCGAATGCCAAACACCTTCTAAACGATGACCTCTTGTCCTTACAATAAGAGGAGCCTTTTGTCCGCCTTTAGTTCTATATGATAAACTTGCTAAATCATCACTTAATATGTTCAATGCAAACAATAAATAATCAAGATATTGGATTTCGGCAATAGGCCTCAAACCCCTCATCGCTAAACCGATACCCTGACCAATAATGGTCATTTCTCTTATCCCGGTATCAGTAACCCTTAGCTCGCCATATTTTGCTTGTAAACCGGCAAAACCTTGGTTTACATCTCCAATATTCCCTAAATCTTCGCCAAAAGCTACTAAACGTTGATCTCTCTCAAAATTCAAATCGAAGCAAGCATTTAAAAGTTCTCTTCCATCAACCATTTTACTATCATCTGAATAGAGAGCGGCAACAGCATCAACTAGAAAGGGGCTTTCCTTACCCTCTGTAAAAAGCTTTGAATTATAACGTTCTTCGTTTAGTCCAATTTGTTTTTGATACCAATTTACCAATTGATCTCTTTCAGCCGATGGCTGGGAAATACTTTGCCTGATTGCCTTTCTTGCAGCAGAAACAACTTCTTTTCTTAATGCATCTGGCGTTGAAGCGAGTTGGGCAGCAATTTTCGCTAAATCTGGTCTATCTCCTGCAAAAGCATTGATCATGTTAATTACATCACTTTGTTCTTGCTTTATCACAGATAAAAACTCATTCCATGCTTCCTTTTGAGTTTCACGAACAAATTTCTTGGCTTCCTCTTCTATCGTGGTAATTGTTTCTTCAGTTGCAATAGCCGAGTCTATCATCCATTTTCGCATCTGTAAAATACAATCAAATTCCTTTTCCCAATTTAAACGATCGGCATCTTTATAACGCTCATGAGATCCCGAGGTTGAGTGACCTAAAGGCTGTGTAACATCCGTAACGTGGATTAAAACCGGAACGTGTTCGGTTCTGCAAACATCAATTGCTTTTTGATAGATTTCGCATAAACCTGGATAATCCCAACCTTTTACTTTATATATCTCATAGCCATTGGTACCTTCTTCACGCTGAAAGCCTTTTAATATTTCAGAAATATCTTCTTTAGTGGTTTGATATTTTGCAGGCACAGAAATACCATAGCCATCATCCCAAACAGAGACTGCCATGGGCACTTGCAAAACACCAGCTGCATTAATTGCTTCAAAAAATACACCTTCGGAGGTTGAGGCATTGCCAATTGTTCCAAAAGCGACTTCATTACCTTCTACAGAAAAATTCTTTAAATAGTTAAGCGCTGGATTTTGTCTGAATAATTTCGAAGCATAAGCCAAGCCCACCAAACGTGCCATTTGCGCGCCCGTTGGAGCAATATCAGATGAACAATTTTTGATCTCTGTTAAATCTTTCCAAGAACCATCTTCATTTAATGAGCGTGTTGCAAAGTGACAATTCATTTGTCTTCCAGCCGATGCTGGCTCAGCTTCCATATCTGTATTGGCATATAACTGAGCAAAGAATTCTTTGATGGTAGCGATA
>DATJDT010000483.1:0-2289 GCA_035497275.1 Pedobacter sp. | reverse complement strand
CATGAAAGCTTTCCAACTGGGGCTTGGTTTTGGGGGCATATTGTACTTATTGCCGTTTTGTTTACAGTAATTCCCTTATTTTTGAGTCTATATGCTTTAATTGGGATACCATCTTCCACGTTAGGAATTATCATTTATCTTAATCCAATCATTGCCTTTACCGTAGCTGTTTTATATTTCGATGAAAAGATAACTGTGCATCAATTGTTAGCTTACCTTTTATTGTTATTTGCAGTTTTTCTATTTAATTGGAACTTGATAAAGGATATTGTTACTTTTAAGAGAAAATAAAGTCGATTGTTTGCCTCAAATTTAGATACTCCACTCGTATACCTTAAGGGCGTAGGCCCTAAGCGTGCCGAACTTTTGCAAAAAGAGTTGGGAGTTGCTACCTATGAGCAACTTTTAAATCACTATCCATTTCGGTATATTGATCGAACACGTTTCTATAAAATTAGCGAATTGCATCCAGACCTTCCCTTGGTGCAGGTAATCGGTAAAGTGAGTACAAAAGAAATAATTGGAGAAAAGCATAAAAAACGCATATTAGTTAAATTTACTGATGAAACTGGAACAATGGATTTGGTTTGGTTTCAAAGTTTAAAATGGGTAGAAGAAAATATTTTAAGAGGCGGTAAGTATATTGCCTTTGGCAAACCAAGTTTGTTTGGCCATAGCTTTAGTATTTCCCATCCTGATATGGAGGTTTTTCCTAGACAGACAAGTGTTACTGGAAACTTAACCTTGCAACCTATTTATAATTCTACTGAAAAGCTAAAGAAGAGTTTTTTAGATAGCAAAGGCATCCAAAAATTAATCCACCTAATTATCGAACTTCATATCAATGAAGTAAGAGAAACTTTGCCAGCTTATATATTGGAAAAATACAAGCTCGTTAGTAGGAAGGAAGCCTTATTACAGATCCATTTTCCCAAGGATACTTTTAAACTCCAACAAGCAGAACGACGCTTGAAATTTGAAGAGCTATTTTTTATCCAGTTACAGTTATTACACAATAAGCAATTAAGAAGCTTAAAGTTTAAAGGGGCGCTGTTTAATGAGGTAGGCGACAAGATTAATACCTTTTATAATAAGATACTGCCTTTTGAATTAACAAACGCTCAGAAGCGGGTAATTAAAGAAATTAGGCTCGATACGCAACGTGGTGTTCAAATGAACCGATTGATACAGGGAGATGTGGGGAGTGGAAAAACTGTTGTTGCTTTGATGAGTATGTTATTGGCAAATGACAATGGTTATCAAGCCTGTATGATGGCACCAACTGAAATATTGGCTCGCCAACATTATCATTCCATAGCATCACTCTTAAATGATGAGTTGGTGAAAGTTGCAATTTTAACGGGTAACACCACTAAAAAGCAGCGCACCTTGTTGCATGAACAATTAGAAGCTGGGGAAATTGATATTTTAGTAGGAACCCATGCTTTAATAGAGGATAAGGTAAAGTTTAAGAATTTAGGCTTAGTGGTAATTGATGAGCAACATCGATTTGGTGTAGAGCAAAGAGCGAAACTCTGGCGAAAAAATGTTATTCCGCCGCATATTTTGGTCATGACGGCCACACCTATACCGCGCACTTTAGCAATGACTTTATATGGCGATTTGGATGTGTCGGTAATTGATGAGCTGCCAGTAGGAAGGAAGCCTATTGAGACTAAGCATCTATTTGAAAGTCAGCGCTTGAGAATGTTTGGTTTTATGAAGCAAGAAATTGCCAAAGGCCGACAAGTTTATATTGTTTATCCGTTAATTAAAGAGAGTGAGAAATTAGATTTGTTGCATCTCGAAGCGGGAGTGGAGCAAATGCGGTATCAATTTCCGCTGCCTGATTATCAGATTAGCATTGTACATGGGCAAATGCCAAATGCAGACAAACAGTATGAAATGCAGCGCTTTATTGATGGCAAAAGCCAGATTATGGTGGCTACAACAGTTATTGAGGTAGGGGTTAATGTACCAAATGCTTCAGTAATGATTATTGAAAATGCCGAGCGCTTTGGGCTATCTCAACTCCATCAGCTAAGAGGAAGGGTTGGCCGCGGAGCTGAACAGTCTTTTTGTATTTTAATGTCGGCCGCTAAACTTGGTCCAAACTCTAAATTGCGCTTAGATACGATGGTTAAAACTAATAATGGTTTTGAAATCTCAGAAATAGACCTGCAATTGCGTGGACCGGGAGATATTACCGGAACTCAACAAAGTGGAGTCCTAGAGCTGAAGATGGCTAATTTAGCAAAGGACCAGGTTATTTTACAGGAAGCTAGAAAT
>DATJDT010000482.1:0-1819 GCA_035497275.1 Pedobacter sp. | reverse complement strand
TTCGGCGTTTGAATTCGAACCCAGCGGTTGAAACTCTCCTTTACCTGTTGCGGTCATTCGCACGCTTTCAACCTTTTGCTCTTCCGTTAAAAAGCGAACAACCGAAGTTGATCTCAATACACTTAAGTCCCAATTGTCTTTAATTTGGCCCAGGTTATTGATCTTTTGCGAATCGGTATGCCCCTCTACCGCTATATTGATTTCTGGCTGTTGCTTTAATACTGTAGCTAGCTGTGTAAGTGCCTGCTTTCCTTTCTCATCGATGATGATACTTCCCGATGGGAATAATAATTTATCGGTTAATGATACATACACTTTACCATTCTTAATTTCTACTGTTAAGCCACTTTTTGTAAAGCCCAATAAAGCCGCTTGCAGTTTAGCTTTTAGCTGATTTGTTGCTTCATCTCGTTTACGTAAAATCTCCTCAACCTCTTTTAAGCGTTGTTCACGTTTCTTTAAGTCATCAGAAAGTTTATCCAAGTTACCCGAAAGTTTATTGATCTCTGACGAGCTATTACTGCGTAATTTGTTGTAATTAGCATCCATATCGGCATACTGCCCGCGCAATTCAGCTAATTGCGAACTAAGTCCGGTAGTATCTTTTCTTAACCTAGCAATTAATTGCTCTAAGCTTTCACCTTTTAATTGCGACTCGCTCCATCCCGCACTCAGCGAATCTTGCTTAGCTAACAAGGATTTATACTTTTTTGGTGATAGAATTACGCATGCGCTAATAGTTGAAGCTAGAAGAAAGATAGATAGGGCTAAGAAAGTGTTTTTCATTTTATGGTAATTAGTGGTCTACTGCTTTTCTCAAAAATAGCACAAATGGTTGTATAATTTTGAAAGCAGTTTTCAACTTATTAACGATGGTTGGCTTAAAAAATTCTTTCTCATCAATTTTATAAATGGCAATTAGGCTTTTTAATTTTAATAACTCAATTTGCGGGTGATCAACTTCATAACCTTTTGGTGCCTTTTTTAATTTATCTTCCTGACTTAATGCATAGGTATTCTTAAAATCAGCTGACGCAATAATGTTCAAAAATTCGGAAGCATTGTAATCAATTTCCTCTCTGATCATTTTTAATATCTGCGGTTCAGGCTGCCAAAAGCCAACGCCAAAAAAACAATTTCCAGGTTGTATATGAAGATAATAACTTGGGGTATTAGGACCATAGGCCTTCACATCGAAAGCAATGCCGTAATTCTTTTTATAGGGTTCTTTATTCTTACTAAAGCGAACATCACGGTAAATCCGCATTAAGGCCTTCTTTGGCTGGGTATCTGCCGAATACTGAGGGTCGATAGCAGAAAACTCTTTAATCAATTGGCTAATCATTTCCAATAGATCAGTTTTTGCATCTTCATACAACTGCTTATTTTCGGCAAACCACTCGCGATTGTTGTTTTCGCTTAATAGCACTAGAAAATCTAGGGTCTCTTTTTTTAACATACCTTAGCTCTTGTTTTTACACTTACTCATGATCGTAGGCCGCATTATATTTAATCTTTGGCGACAACCAATGTAATAAAATAATACGCGAATATCGATAATTGAATGGTGATAACAATAGCGAAACAAGTAAAATAGCAACCACATATATCCAGATTGCATCGAAATCTAATCTACCGCCCGACAAAAAATAAGTGGCAAAGCCGGTAGAAATCATTTCAGCCATATTCATGGCATAGCTTACGTACATGGCTGCATAAAAATAGCCAGGCTCTATTTCAAAACGCTGGTTGCAATGGCTGCAACTATAGTTAGTGCGTTGAATGTTGAACCCGTACATACTCCCTGTAAATATATCAC
>DATJDT010000481.1:0-2181 GCA_035497275.1 Pedobacter sp. | reverse complement strand
TACCTTTAGCACTTAACAATTCTGGAGCGATAGCCAAACCCATAACTGCGAGTCCTGTATTTTTCAAAAATTCCTTACGTGATGTCTCTGATTTCTTCATGGCTTGAAAACATATAATACAAATGTATCAAACAGTTCGCTTTATGAGGTGTAGGATTTATTCCATCACTTGAAAAATTTATCACGAAATTATAGGGGATATATAAATATTTCAAGCATTGGACTGTTGCTCAAGATGGCAACAAACGCACCATTGTTGCTAAAAATGATGCAGGTGTAATATTGTGGTAGATATCACAGTACTTACAAAAAGCGATTACATATAGGATCTATCCAAATAACGATGATAAAACCGTATATTTCGATATTTTACATATTCCGACTACACATAAGGAACCGAAGTACATCAGAATCATAGAGGTCATATGATAGTCGAGGGCACCAATAACTGTAAGAAAAGATGTTTTAGACTATGAGCTTAAATAATGAGAAAGTATATGTGCCTGTTGTTGGTCTTCAGGAGTTCAGAAAAGGGCAAACTGCGGGAAGAAAAGAGTTGCTTTATAATGAACTTCATGGAGAAAGACACATTGATAAACCACACAAACATGACTTTTTCATTATTGTATTGTTTGATAATGCTAAAGGTATACATAGCATAGACTTTCAGGATTATGCCATTGGAAACAGACAGGTACATGTATTGTTTCCTGATCAAGTGCATAAATGGGATATAGAGCCCGATACAACTGGATATCAATTGATGATTGATAAAGTTTTCTTTGAACGTTTTGCTCCATATTTTCGTTTCTCGTTTACGAATTATATAAACCATCCGGTAATTCCGCTAACTAGTGATAATTTCAATTTGCTCAAATACGAATTTGATGCTGTCAAACATGAGTTGGAAGATGAACATTCACTGTCGGATATTATCAGTGCAAGGACTGCGGTCATTGCGGCAATCGTAAGCAAGGCAGCCGAGGATATCTTCACTAATGCTAAAGTGTTCCAATCGAACCCAAGACTTGCAAAATTCAATATGTTGATAAACCAATTTTTTAAAGAAGAAAAGCTTGTTACCTTCTATGCCTCGAAGCTCAATATATCTGCGAACTACCTCAATATCCTCTGCAGAAAAAACCTGAATGTATCAGCTACACAGCTGATCCAACAACGCGTATTGTTGGAAGCCAAGCGTATGCTCCAATCAACGGATCTCTCAATTAAAGAAATTGCATTTGAACTAGGCTTTGTAGATCATGCTTATTTTTCTAACTTTTTTAAAAGTCAGACACAGATCACTCCCACTGAATTTAAAGATCAATAATCTATCACCCTTTAATTTAGTTTCTTGGGGTCAATGTCTAATGTGTTATATTTTAAGTTTATTTTGAATAATTATGTTCGATAACCTATTTTTTTTGTACCAAATAGGCAGATTTTTCCATTTTGCTATTAGACAATAGTTGTAAGTTTAAGTACTCCGCTTTGCAGAATTTAGTTTAAAAAGCCTTTGAAGTATCAAGTAAGCAGAATTTTTTACATTCTTACTATTGGATAATAGTAAGAAGTTGGCAAAGTGGTTTAAGTGAAAACTTAAGTTCTATTGGAAGTTTAGGATATCACACAAATGTGTATATTTAATTTCAAACTAAACTAACCAAACCAACTAATGAACCATTTACAAACAGCAGACTACATCGTCTTTTTTATTTATTTTATTGCCATATCAGCTTATGGCTATTATATCTATCATAAAAAGAAATCGAAGAATATAAGTTCTAAAGATTTTTTCTTGGCAGAAGGCTCGCTCACCTGGTGGGCAATTGGTGCTTCGTTAATTGCCTCTAACATCTCTGCCGAGCATTTCATTGGCATGTCTGGTTCTGGTTTTGCACTAGGTTTAGCCATTGCTTCTTATGAATGGATGGCAGCTGCTACACTTATTATTGTGGCCATTTTTATCATTCCGGTATATCTTAAAAATAAGATTTTTACCATGCCACAGTTTCTAGCCAAGCGATATAATGATAAAGTGAGTACGATTATGGCCGTTTTCTGGCTATTGGTTTATGTATTTGTAAACTTAACCTCTATTATTTATCTAGGTGCTTTGGCGATTTCATCAATCTCTAACATCAGTTTCGAGTGGTGTATTGTAGGTTTAAGCATTTTTTC
>DATJDT010000480.1:0-5986 GCA_035497275.1 Pedobacter sp. | reverse complement strand
TCATAAGCTGTTGCTTCAGTAAACATTCCTTCTTCGCCGAGCGCACCATAAACCTCATCAGTACTTACATGGTAAAAACGCTTTTCCTGGTAATGCCCTTTCCAGTATTCTCTCGCGGCATTTAAAAGATTAACGGTACCAATTACATTGGTCATCACAAATGCCGTTGGATCAGCAATTGACCTATCCACATGAGATTCTGCCGCAAGATGTATTACCGCGTCAAAATTCTCGGATTGAAAAATTTGATTAATCTGTTTAGCATCTGTAATATCAGCTTTTAAAAACCTATAATTTGGCAAATTTTCTACATCTTTCAGATTGGCTAAATTACCAGCATATGTTAAGACATCTAAATTAACGATCTCATAATGGGGGTAATTAATTAAAAACCTTCGTACAACGTGTGAGCCAATAAAACCAGCTCCTCCTGTAATTAAAATCTTCTTCATTATATTTGCTTTGGCAGTCCCAAATCTACTGCAATATCTGAAACGGAGTTATATGTTTTACTTAATAGTGTATTTACGCCCTCCTTTAAATCAAACTGCAAATCTTCATGCAGTTTATCAAACTTTTTTAGGGTAGTAAGTATTGATTTTACAAAAAAGACAGCAAGTAGCTGATCATAATTTTTAGCTAGTAAATAGGAACGTGTTTTACCTTTAGTTGGCATGTGGTTGAACAGGTAAATTCGCAACTCTACATCTTCAAAATCTGCTTTTGTAACTTTAAAGAAGTGATTAATCAATTTCAATAATTTACGTATACTTAATAAAACATCTTTTGAACTCAAGCTTTTTAATTTGATCAAATCTTGCACCGCTAGTTCAATTTCTTCTTTTAAACGATTAACTCTTTCCTTCAAATTAACTTCATCTTCGAGCAATAAAAAATGTAACCGTTCCGTAAGCACCTTATCCTTTGCCACCAAACGGAGCAAAAGCTTATCTTTTTCCTTTGGAGGAAGAGCCAGAATTTCGGTCTTTAGATCTTTATGCTCACTAAGTTTCATTTAGTATGTTTTCAGTGGTGAGTTAGGCGATTTTTAAAATGGGTTATCTTTTAAATATTTCTCCCATTTCCATGCAGAGTTCATCATCTCATTGATATCTAATGCTGCTTTCCATCCCAACACTTCATTTGCTTTGGTAACATCGCCAAAAGTTTGCTCTATATCTCCTTCTCTTCTTTTACCGATTGTGTATCTCAGTTTTTCGCCAGTTGATTGCTCGAAAGCATTGATTATTTCTAGCACTGATGATCCTTTACCTGTACCGATATTAAATACTTCATAATTGGCCTCTCTTTCGTTTGCTAATCTTTTGATTGCAGAGACATGGGCTTTCGCCAAATCAACAACATGGATATAATCTCTAATTGCCGAACCATCTGGCGTATTATAATCATCTCCATATACAGTAATCGAATCGCGCTTTCCTATAGCTGATTGTGTGATAAATGGAACTAAGTTTTGTGGAACTCCATTTGGAAGTTCCCCGATTAAGGCAGTATGATGAGCTCCAACCGGATTAAAGTATCTTAAAACGATAACTTCTAAGTCAGCGTTAACAGCGCAAGTTTCCTGAAGTATTTCTTCGGCAATCTGTTTGGTATTTCCATAAGGGGATTCAGCCTTTTTAACCGGGGCTAATTCTGTAACAGGAAGCACATCTGGCTGGCCATATACTGTACAAGAAGAAGAGAATACCAATTTTATCTTGCTATTATAGGCTGTTAAAAGATTTATTAAGCTATAAAAATTATTGCGATAATACTTAAGTGGTTCTTGAACAGATTCGCCAACAGCTTTAAATGCCGCAAAATGAATAATTCCTGTAATATCTTGATGTTGAGTTTCAAAAGCGGCTACTTCCTTTTCATTACATAAGTCTAATTCTACAAAAGCTGGCTTTTTACCTGCAATTTTTTCAATCTGTTCCAGAATTTTGATATCTGAATTTGATAAGTCGTCTACAATGACAACATCATATCCGGCGTTAAAAAGCTCTACTACTGTATGGGACCCAATATATCCCGTACCACCTGTTACTAGTATCTTTGACATTATTTATTATATGTTTTAAAATCTTTATGTTCTGTATTTGTTAATGCATCTTGTGGCAATGATCTAAAATAATCGTAAGTTATCTTTAATCCTTCTGCCCTGTTTACTTTCGGTTCCCAATTAAGTATTTCCCTTGCCTTAGTAATATCTGGTCGGCGTTGTTTTGGATCATCAACAGGTAAATCTCTGAGCACTAATTTCTGATTGGTCCCTGTCAGTTTGATAATCTCTTCTCCAAACTGTTTAATGGTAATTTCATCAGGATTTCCAATATTCACAGGCTGCGCATAATCGCTAAACAACAGTCTGTAAATACCTTCCACTAGATCGTCGACATAACAGAATGAGCGAGTTTGACTACCATCGCCAAAAACAGTCAAATCTTCACCTCTTAGTGCTTGCCCAATAAAAGCAGGAAGCACGCGTCCGTCATTTAGTCTCATCCTTGGCCCATAAGTATTAAATATGCGCACTATCCTTGTTTCTAATCCATGAAACGTATGATAAGCCATAGTTATTGCTTCCTGAAATCGCTTAGCTTCATCATATACACCTCGCGGACCTACTGGATTTACATTCCCCCAATATTCTTCGGGTTGTGGATTCACACTTGGGTCTCCATAAACTTCAGATGTTGAAGCTATTAGCATACGAGCCTTCTTATTTCTGGCTAAACCTAGTAAATTATGGGTCCCTAGAGAACCAACTTTTAAAGTTTGTATAGGAATTTTTAGGTAATCAATCGGACTAGCAGGAGACGCAAAATGTAATATATAATCTAAATCACCAGGTATATATACAAATTTAGAAACATCGTGATGGTAAAACTCAAAACTCTCTAGCTTAAATAAGTGAGCTATATTTTTTAAATCTCCTGTAATTAAGTTATCCATGGCGATTACATGAAACCCTTCTTTGATAAACCTATCGCACAAATGTGAGCCTAAAAAACCCGCCGCTCCTGTTATTAATACTCTTTTACCTTTCATTATTCGGAAATTAACTTTCTTCCTATACTATTATAATAATATCCAAGATCTACCATTTTCTGAAGATCGAATAGATTTCGTCCATCAAAAAGGACTTTGTTCTTCAATACCTGATCCATTCTTTCAAAATCTGGATTACGGAACACTGACCATTCTGTTGCGATCAATAATGCATCTGCATTTTCTAAGGCTTCGTATTGATTTGTAGCGAATGAAATTTTATCGCCCACAATGGCCTTAACATTCTTCATTGCCTCTGGATCAAATGCACTTATTGTTGCGCCGTGCTTTACTAATTCATCAATGATATATAAAGCAGGTGCTTCCCGAATATCGTCTGTTTCTGGTTTAAAGGCCAAGCCCCAAAGTGCAAAGTGCTTGCCTTTGATATCGTTCTTATAGTATTTTAAAATTTTCTCAACTAATACTAATTTCTGGCGCTCATTTACCTCCATTACAGCTTTCAAAATCTGAAAGTCGTATTGATGACTATCAGCTGCGATCGCTAATGCCTGAACATCTTTCGGAAAACAGCTTCCTCCGTAACCTATTCCAGGAAAAAGAAAACGTTTCCCAATTCTATCATCCGAGCCAATGCCTTTTCTTACCGCATCAACATCAGCACCTACAATTTCACAAAGATTGGCGACTTCGTTCATGAAGGTGATTTTAGTAGCAAGAAATGAGTTGGCTGCATACTTTGTTAATTCAGAAGAGCGTTCATCCATGAAAAATATAGGATTGCCCTGACGAACATATGGCGCATATAGCTCGGCCATTAATTTTTGGGCCTTCTCACTCCTAGTTCCAATAACTACACGATCTGGCTTCATAAAGTCATCAACTGCAACTCCTTCACGTAAGAATTCTGGATTGGACACTACGTCTATTTCAACCGTAGTATTCGCAGCAAAAACTGCTTGAACTTTATCGGCTGTGCCCACCGGAACAGTAGATTTATTTACAATTACTTTGTAAGAGGTTACTAATTTGGAAATATCTTTTGCGGCTCCTAAAATATAAGATAAGTCTGCAGCACCATCACCACCAGGAGGTGTTGGCAAGGCCATAAATATGATTTGGGATTCTTTAACCGCATGTGCAAGATCAGTGGTAAATGATAAACGACTTTGTGCGATATTTCTATGAAACAAAACATCTAAACCAGGTTCATAAATTGGAACTTCTCCATTTATCATTTTCTCGACCTTGGCCTTATCAATATCTACACAAATTACATCATTCCCAGTTTCTGCCAGGCATGTTCCCGTTACCAAGCCAACATATCCAGTTCCAATTACTGCTATCTTCATATATTTTTAGAAGGTTTTAGTTTTAATCATTTATCTTCGAACGAAGATAAGAAATTAACATTCAAAATGATTTGGATTTATAATATTGGGATTGCTTTATTTACGGTTATCACTAAATTTGCATCGATTTTTAATCAGAAAGCAAAATTATTTACTCAGGGTAGAAAAAATGTATTTGAGAAAATCGCAGCACAGGTTGACCCAGATGATCGATCAATTTGGTTTCACTTTGCCTCACTAGGAGAATTTGAACAAGGAAGACCTGTTGTGGAAAAAATAAAATCCATTGATTCCTCACAAAAAATAGTCATTACCTTTTTTTCTCCTTCTGGATTTGAGATAAGAAAAAACTATGCAGGAGCGGATGGTATTTTTTATCTACCGATAGACACTGCGGCAAATGCCAAGAAATTCTTGCAATTAGTAAACCCGAAAATGGCGATTTTTACAAAATACGAATTTTGGTTTCATTATTTTACAGCGCTCCATCAAAACCAAATTCCGCTATATTTAATAGCTGGAATTTTTAGACCAAGTCAGGCTTTTTTTAAATGGTACGGAAATTTTAACAGGCGCATGTTAAAATGTGTGAGCCATTTCTTTGTTCAAAACCAAGAAAGCGTAGACTTGTTAAATAGCATTGGCATTAACGAAGTAAGCATTAGTGGTGATACTCGCTTTGATCGAGTTTATGAAAATGCAATATCGCCAAGGAGACTACCTGAGATTGAGGTGTTTTGTGGAGAATCGCCTATATTAATTGCAGGAAGTACTTGGCTTGCCGATGAAAAGTTGTTAGCCTCATTCCCTCAAAAATACCCTGATTGGAAGTTGATCATAGCTCCTCATGAGGTAAATGAACAGCATATCCAGGAGATTGAGAAACTATTTCCAAGGGCTGTAAAGTTTTCGAGAATTATAACGCATGGAGCATCCAGTAACGAGCAAGTTCTGCTAATCGATAACATTGGGATGCTTTCTTCTCTTTATCAATATGGCAAGATTGCTTATATAGGTGGTGGTTTTGGCGCCGGCATACATAATACACTAGAAGCAGCTGCATTTGGCTTGCCAGTAATATTTGGCCCTAAATATGATAAATTTCAAGAAGCGAAAGACCTTATCAATCATGATGCTGCAAGAAGCATAACAAATGAAGTTGAGCTTTTATCTGCGTTTAATTACTTTGTATCAAATGAAAATTCATCAAGCAACGCGAAAAAATATGTAGAAAACCAAAAAGGTGCTACAGCTATCATTATGACTAATATATTTTAGCTTACTGCAATTTCGGCAAGTGCCTCGATAAATTTCGGATGATCATTTAAACTCTCTACCAATTGCACATGCTCGCCGCCTAACTCCTTAAATTCTTCATGATACTCTACTGTAATTTCATAAAGGGTTTCTAGGCAATCGGCTACAAAAGCGGGACTAAATACTAACAACCGTTTTTTATTTTCGGCAGCTAATTTTTTTAAAACATCGGTTGTATAGGGCTGTACCCAGGGTTCTTTTCCTAATCGTGACTGAAAACAAACGGTATATCTATCTTTAGAGATGCCTAATTTATTTGCTAATAATCTGGCAGTATCATGGCCCTGAGCGGAATAGCA
>DATJDT010000479.1:0-2882 GCA_035497275.1 Pedobacter sp. | reverse complement strand
GCCGTCTTTAGAAGTTGCAGACACCATAACTTTATAGAGCTTGTTTGAGGGATTTGCTTCAACTAGTTTAATATTTGCCTTAAATGAAGGTTCTATGCTCGATTTTATCGTGATATGTTGAATAAATAAGGCCTCTGGAATTTTATTTAAGAGCTTATCAGTATATACTAGAAAATGATAGTTCCCGGTGGGAATGGAATCGGGTATGTTAATACTTCCAAATGAGATCCCGTTCTGCATTAAAAATTTATCTTCTATAATTAATGCGCTGTCTACGTCTCTAATTAATGCTACAGCCATCACTTTGTGTGCAATAGATGGTGTTCTTGCTTCTTTAATTAAATATCCTGTGAAATAGACGGTTTCATTATTGGAGTAGATATTTTTATCAAAATGAACAAATAGATTACTTGTGGGTTTTGCGAGCGAGTACCATTTCATTTGCTCGTAAACAGTACTTTGCGCAACAGCTATTTGTAAAGAGAAGCTAAAAAAGATACTAAGAAGGAATAGGCGCATTTGTTAAAGTTAGCTTTTGCGCGTTAAATTTTCAAATTCAAAATTAAGCTCAAAAAAAAGGCCCCCATTATTTGGGGGCCTTTTTCTGGGTTTTTTAATAACCAAATAATTGCTCCAAGGTCAAGGTCGTAACGGTTCCAAATTTTTGGATATCTTCCATTTTCACTTTTTTATCAGATGCTACTATTAGGTAAGTATAAGGCTTGTTCGCAACTTTCTGATTGTGGAACTCCTTAATGCTTGCAAAATTGATAGGCTTTAGCTCTTTATATAAATCAATTCGTGAATCGTAGTCATAGCCCAATTTCTTGTCGGCGAAATAAGCTAAGAAAACCCCGTCTTTAGTAATTCTGGTGGTTTCAATGTTGTTAATCACATTGGATTTCGCTCCTTCGAATGACTTATCGCTTTGTGGCAAAACGTTTAACAATTCGTTCATTCCGTTTACAGCATCAGTCATTTTATCGGCCTGACTGCCTACATAAGCAATCATACTATATTGCTTATCACTTTTGTCTGGCGAAACATATTGCGCAAAAGTAGAATATGCCAAAGCTTTAGATTCCCTGATGGTTTGAAAAACAATTGATCCCATACCGCCACCAAAATAGCTATTAAATACTTCGATGTTTGCAGCGTCTGTTTTGTTGAAAGGGCCAGTATTTCTTAACCAACGAATCTCTGATTGTACCATGTCGTAATTTGCAAAGTAAACCTGATTGGTGTTTTGCGTAGTATAGGTATACACTTTTGCAGGTGCGGCAGGGGTAAATTCTTTTGGCAGCAAATGCTGTTTTTTAATGTCAGCACTAAACGAGGTTACATCTTTTGGTCCGTAATAGGTAATTACATGTTCATAATTATTTAAGTTCTTCAAAAGATAAGTTAAATCGTCTGCCTTAATGTTTTTGACATCCTCGTTAGTTAAAACATTATTGAATGGGTTAACACTTCCATATTGTGCATAAGAAGTTAAAGCATTCATAATTTGACCTTTATTTAGCTTGTTGTTTTCACGAGTTTTTAAAATGCTGCTCTTAAGATCAGCTAGTGCTTTTTCATTTGGTTTTACATTAGCAAAAATGTGTTCTACCAAGCTTACTGCCTTGTCGAAGTTTTCTTGCAAACCACTGATGTTAATGGTGGTAGTTTCTGTTCCAACACTTAAACTGTAGGTGCAGGCAATATCGTAAAATGCTTTACTTAATTCTTCAGCAGTATATCTGTCAGTCCCCAAGAAAGTTAAATAAGTAGCTGCATAAGGAAGCAATTTATAATTGCTGGCACCAATGTTAAATCGATAGCTCATTCTAAAAATCGAGTTCTCGCTATTTTTGGTGGTTAATACTTCAGCTATACCAACTTTACCAAATACAATGTCTTTTTTATAATCTAAAAATTTAGGGGCAATTGGTTTTACTGGGGCATCAATAATACTTTTTACAAACGGTGAGGTTAGATTTCCATTTGCATTGATGGGAGTAATCATAGGTTTTTCAACCTTAATCGTGGTTTTATCTTCGCCTTTATGTTTAAATCCAATTACATAATTATCCTGAAAAAATGTATTAGCAAAAGCCACTACCTGCGCCTTTGTAATTTTCGAAGTCGCTTCAATATCTCCTAAGCTTTTCTCCCATTTGGTGCCTTTATTTAAGATAAATTCTGTTGATAATATTTCAGCTCTATTGTTATTGCTATCAAATGCCTGCAAAAAGCTTAATTTGTTGTTTGCAACAATTGCTTTTAAAAGATTATCATCAAACGCACCTTTCTTTAAAAGATCAATTTGTTCGAGTACCAATTTCGCTGCTTCTTCTAAGGTTTGTCCTTGACGAGGAGTGGCAGATAAATTAAATACGCCATAATCTTTCATTTGCTGATAAGACGCGCCTGCTCTTAGTGTTTTTTGCTGTTTAATAATGTTGATATCTATTAAACCTGCTTTCCCATTTGATAGAATGCTTTGAATTAAATTCAAATACATACTTGACTGAGAATTTTCAGGGAATCCTCGGTAATAAATTTCAACCATTTCAGCACTTGGTCCATAAACATCTACTTTTTGTATTGTAGTTAATGGTTTTTCGGGAGCCGGATTATAAAGTGTAACAGGTTTTGCAACCATGTAGCTAAAGGTCTTGTCAACCTTTTTGATCATTTCATCAGGATTAAAATCGCCCGTAAAAATGGCGGCCATGTTATTTGGAACATAGTACTTATTATAGTAATTCCTGATTTCAACCAATGATGGGTTTTTTAAATGCTCAATTGTTCCGATCGTTGTTTGTTGCCCATAATTGTGGGTCGGGAAGAGTAGTTCCATCATAGCTTCATCCAATTTGTTTGGATCACTATCCAAT
>DATJDT010000478.1:0-1626 GCA_035497275.1 Pedobacter sp. | reverse complement strand
CATTCACTAATAAAGATGGCACCTTACTCATAAGTGTATCGATCCCTGCTTGATGTTCAAAATAAATCAGCACTTTTGCCAACATCGGATCAGTCACTAACTCACCTCCTGCAAGGTCAATCAAATGATCAAGTAATGAATGAACCTCATTGTTGATAGTTAAACAAGCAACAGGAACCTTATCCATGAACTTTATTTTATGGACTACAATATCCAATCGTTCATGCAACTGTTCTTGTAAATCTTCGTCAGTTACACTATTTATCAACTCATTTAAAAAAGACATCTAATTTATTTATTAATTTGTACAAAAATAAGATTTCTAATCGATGCGTAGAACGATAATCAATATATTTTGGATTTTCTGTGTAATTACCTTCAATGCTTGCAGCAAAAAATCTGATCAGGAAAGTAAGAAAGTGTTTAATATTAACCTAGATCAGAATGTAACTTCGCTCGATCCAGCTTTCGCTCGTAACCAAAATGCCATTTGGATGATCAACCAGATTTTTAATGGCTTAGTACAAGTTGATTCTGCCTTAAATACCGTTCCATGCCTAGCTAAAACCTGGCAAATCTCTGCGGACAATCTAACTTATACCTTTAATTTGCGTAACGATGTATTTTTTCAAGACGATCCATTATTTAAAGATGGGAAGGGTAGAAAAATGGTTGCGGCAGATTTTGTGTATAGCTTTTATCGCTTAATAGACCCAAAGGTAGCTTCGTCAGGAGGTTGGATATTTAGCGACAAAGTAAAAGACAAAAATAGTTTTAAAGCATTAAATGACAGCACCTTACAAATAACTTTAGTGAAACCATTTCCGGCCTTCATGAAATTATTAGCTGCTCAATATTGCTCTGTTGTACCGAAAGAAGTAGTAGAACATTATGGAAAAGATTTTAGAAGCCATCCCGTAGGCACTGGCCCATTTAAATTTAAGCACTGGAAAGAAGATGAAATTTTAGTACTCCTTAAAAACGAACATTATTGGGAAAAGGATGGCGAAACTAGGCTCCCTTATTTGGATGCGATAAAAGTTACCTTCATTAGCGATAAACAAAGTGCGTTTATGAATTTCATCAAGAAAGACCTCGACTTCTTTAACAGCGTTGATGGTAGTTATCGCGATGATATTTTAACTAAAAGCGGAAAGATGACTACCAAATACAAAGGTAAGTTCCAGCTTATAAAAGGCCCTTATTTATGTACTGAATATGTAGGAATATTAGTAGACCCCTCTAAAAATCTTGTTAAAAATTCTCCTCTCCGATTTAAAAAAGTGAGGCAAGCTATCAACTATGCCATTGATCGAAAAAAACTGATCAAATACCTAAGAAATAGTGTTGGCACGCCAGCTACCAATGGATTTATCCCAAAAGGAATGCCTGGTTTCGATAGTGTTAAAGTAAAAGGTTATGATTATAACCCCACTCTTTCGGCTCAATTATTGGCAGAGGCTGGCTTTCCAAATGGGAAAGGGATGCCCGAAATAACACTGAGCACGTCCACAACCTACAAAGATTTAATTGAGTTTATTCAAGGTGAATTGGGCGCAATCGGCATGAATGTAAAAGTGGATGTAAGTCCAAACGCAAGTTTAAGGGACATGATGTCGAAAAACG
>DATJDT010000477.1:0-9135 GCA_035497275.1 Pedobacter sp. | reverse complement strand
CTTTACAGCTCTTTCCCACGCCCGAAGTTTTTACTATCCCGACAGTTCGCCCAAAATTTCTTTTGGGAAAGTAACCGAGAATAATGGAATAAAAACAATGCCTGTTTCTATTCACGGACATCATGGACTAATGGACGGCTATCACGTTGGGTTGTTTATAGACGGGTTCCAAAAAAGGTTGAATTAAAGTTATAGTTTGCAACAGACATTCTTGAAGTATTTACCAGTCCACAATTTTTGTATATGGTCCCGTAAAACAAGGCTTTGCAGTGTGATATAACAAAAAACCTCTCCATTTGCATGAAGAGGTTTTTTTGTGATCCCGCTGGGATTCGAACCCAGGACCACTACATTAAAAGTGTAATGCTCTACCAGCTGAGCTACGGAATCATTCCTTTTGTTTAAGGAGGGGCAAATATAGAAATTAAAACTTATCTACCCAATTATTTGTGAAAAAAGTTAACAAGGAGTATTTAATGCCTTTAACTAAATTTAACACAAACGTTTGATTTTTTGCAATTACAATAAAAAAGAAACTAGATTTAATTTAAAAAATGTGCTAATTATAAGAACATAAGTCATCCTCATATTAACTGTTTACACAATACAGGTTAATTTGGGTATCATCTCTCCACAAAGGAAAACTATCCGTTATAAACGCAAACGTTTGCGTAATATTTGTTTGCTATTAAGAGTGACAGTATTTCTAAATTTAGTCCTGCAATTAACTAATTACCAGGTTAATTTTAAATTTCAAAAACAATTCCTAAACACACAAATGAACAAAAACGCAATTATCTTATTAACTGTGCTGCTTTTCAGTTTAAAAATCAAGGCACAACAATTACCAACCGAGTTGCAGACCCCAGAGGTGGTTTCTGTAAACAGAATGCCAATGAGGGCATCAGCCTATGCCTATGAAAGCTTAGATCTAGCCTCTAAAAGAAACAAAGAAAAATCCGAGTACTTTTTATCATTAAATGGAACCTGGAAATTTAATTGGGTTCAAGATCCTAGAAAAAGACCAATGGATTTTTATAAACCTGATTTCGACGATAACAATTGGGATAATTTTAAAGTACCAGCTAATTGGGAAGTTAATGGTTACGGCTTACCAATATATGTAAATCAACCTTACGAATTTGCTGGCAGGAGAAATACTGGGAACAGAATGAATCCTCCATTCGATATTCCAGAAGATAACAATCCAGTGGGTTCTTATCGAAAGAAAATCAATATTCCAGAATCATGGGGGAATAGACAGGTATTTATTAGCCTGGGTGCTGTAAAGTCTGCATTTTACATTTGGGTAAATGGCAAGAAAGTAGGCTATAGTGAAGATAGTAAGTTAGCTGCAGAATTTGATATCACGAAATATGTAAAAGCAGGAGTAAATACCATCGCATTACAAGTTTACCGTTGGAGTGATGGAAGTTACCTCGAATGCCAAGATATGTGGCGGATTTCGGGAATTGAAAGAGATGTATATCTGTATTCAACACCAAAACTAGATGTTAGAGATTTTAAAGCCACAGGTACTTTAGACAATACCTATACCAATGGTTTGCTGAATGTAGACTTAACCGTTGAAAATTATAGAATAGATCAACGAACCAACCATAGTAAACCTGACAGCTTTTATGTTGCCCTAAATCTTGTTGATGCAAAAGGAAATAATGTTTGGAAAGATGCTACAGGACTTCAAAAAGTGTTGGGCAATTACAAAGCTAACCTTTCTTTTAAAACGCAGATAAGCAATGTAAAAACATGGTCGGCGGAAATTCCATATCTGTATACGCTCTATGTAACGCTTAAAGATAAAAATGATAAGGTGATAGAGGTAATCCCTCAACGAATTGGTTTCCGTTCGGTAGAGATCAAAGGAAGTGACTTATTGGTTAATGGTAAAAGAGTTTTCTTAAAGGGTGTAAATCGCCACGAACATAATGCCACACAAGGTCATACACTTACACATGAAGATATGAGAAAGGATATGGAAATGATGAAAAAGTTAAACGTTAATGCGGTTCGTCATTCCCATTATCCGCCTGATCCATATTGGATGGAGCTTTGTGATGAATATGGTTTATATGTAATTGATGAAGCAAATATCGAGTCTCATGGCCGCTATTATAGTTTAGAAACAACATTTGGTAACGACAAACAATGGCGTATACCTCATCTAGAGCGCATAACAAGAATGTATGAGCGAGATAAAAATCATACAGCAGTAATTACCTGGTCATTAGGAAATGAGGCTGGAAATGGAGTGAATTTTTATGAAGCATATGAATGGTTAAAACAAAGAGATTTCCGCCCAGTACAATATGAAAGAGCTGAAAATGACTTTAATACTGACATGATCGTACCTCAATACCCAGACCCAAATTGGCTGGTTAGATATTCGAAGGGAAAAAGTGAAAGGCCATTGATTATGAGTGAATATGCCCACATTATGGGTAATAGTCTTGGTAATTTTAAAGAATATTGGGATGCAATTGAGAATAATCCGAAACTTCAGGGGGGCTTTATTTGGGAATGGATAGACCAAGGGATAGATACAGTAAAAAATGGAAAAAGAATTCTAGCCTATGGAGGCGATTTTCCGTTAGAAGGTCCGGTTAATGAAAACTTTAGCGATAATAATTTCTGTGTTAAAGGAGTAGTAACTGCTTATCGTGGTTTAACACCAATGGCTATTGAAGCAAAGAAAGTTTATCAGTTTATAAAAAGCAACTATTTAGGTAACAAACAGCTTAGCATTAACAATAGTTACTTCTTTAGGGATATCAGTAATATGCAATTGAAATGGGAGATTTTAGAAGATGGACGCATCATTGAAACTGGCATCGTAAATAACCTAGAAATTGGCCCAAGAAATACACAAACATTTACACTCCCTATAAAAACTGTTGCCAAAAGTGGTAAAGAGTATCTTATTACCTTAAGATACCTGCTTAAAACAGAAGAACCGTTTTTGGAAAAGGGATATGAAATTGCAACAGACCAATTTGTATACAGCGGCTCAGCTCCTCAATATCAGCATAAAGTAGCCAGCGGAGATTTTAAAATTGAAGAGAGCGCGGAAAAACTTACCGTAAAAGGGAAAGACTTTACCGTAAGTTTTGATTTGAATAAAGGATTATTAACAAGCTATACCTTAAGAGGAGAAGAATTACTTTTACAAGGACCTAAACCGGCATTTTACCGCGCTCCAACAGATAATGACATAGGTGCAGGCCTAAACAGATCGTCTAGAATGTGGCGAAACGTGTATGACGAAAGTAGTAAGTTGTTATCGAAAAAAGTTGATAAATTAGCAGATAAAACTTTAGCTATATTTTTCCATTCATCATTGCTAAATGGCGATGCTGAAACCGAACAAACTTTTACTGTACAAACAGATGGAACGATTAAAGTAGCTAATAAACTAATCGCTATAAAAGGGAAGCATAAGCTATTGATGAGAGTGGGAAATGATCTGCAATTAAATAAACAATATAATGTAATCAACTTTTATGGTCGCGGACCAGGTGAAAACTATTGGGACCGTAAAACCGCTTCCCTAATTGGTTTGTATAAAGGCAAAGTTAATGAACAATATTTCCCGTATGCTAGACCACAAGAAAGTGGAAATAAAGCAGATGTTCGCTGGGTATCTTTCACTAATCCTAAAGGTAAAGGCTTGAAGTTTGAGTACATAGATAGTTTCTTAAATTTCTCTGCATTGCCATACACAATAGAAGATCTTGATCCAGAAGCAGAAAAGAAACAATATCATTCTGGTGAGCTTGTGCAAAGAGACCAAATTTATGTACATATGGATTTACAGCAACTAGGAGTTCAAGGAATGGACAGCTGGGGCGCTTTACCTTTAGAGCAATATCGAATTCCGTATGTAAACCAGAATTATAGCTATTGGATAAAGCCCCTTAAATAAACTGAAAACCATTTCTTTTTTGAATTTTTGTTAAATGTTTGTATCTTAATAATTACAATGCCAGACCAACTAATCTCATTAAACGCAGATAGCGAATTACTCGATCGTTTGAAAGACAACGATCGAATAGCATTTAATGTGATCTATAATAAATACTGGTCAAAACTTTATCTTTCGGCTTATAATCTTTTAAGAAATAAACAAATCTCAGAGGATATCATTCAAGAACTTTTTGTAGCACTCTGGCTAAAAAGATCGACTGCCAAAATAGATAACCTGAACAATTATTTATTTACAGCAGTAAGATTTCAAGTTTTCAAGGCAATTCGTGATGGGAAAGGACGGACAGGACTATTTGAAGAAATAGCGCATTTAAGTATGCATTGTGAAATAGAAAGTAAGCTCTTCGAAAAAGAAGTTACTAAACGACTTGATGAAAACATCGCATTACTGCCAGAAAAATGTAGGGAAATATTTATTCTTAGTAGAAAAAAACATTTAACAGTCAAAGAAATAGCAGAGCAATTACAAATTAGTCCTAAAACGATAGAAAATCAAATAGGGATAGCTTTGCGCCGATTACGCTCAAATATGGGAGATCTCCTTTTTTGGGCGGCAATTCTACAAATTACCCAATTAAATTAATCAATACGGTTACTTATACCAATCCTAGGTCTAAACTCAAAATAAATTAAATTATTTTGAGTTTGGCTTGGGGGTAAGAGGCCATTGATGGTACATACATTAAAATCGAATACGTGAAACAACAAGAATTTTCGAATTTATTAAATAAATATCTTAGTGGTACTGCTGATGCGCAAGAACAGCAGACACTTATAAACTATTACGACGCGCTACAGAAAACAGATTCTAATTGGATAGAAGATGAGTTGGGTAAAGAAAGTGAAGTTCGTCAACATTTATTAAATAAAATAGATCATAGGATAGACGATATTGAAAAGAAGTCTAAAAGCAAAAGAACGCAATGGTTAAGCATTGCAGCCTCTTTGTTTGTGGTGATAAGTTTGGGAAGTTACTTTCTTGTTAACCTTAATAAATCCGTAAAAAATAAAAAACTAGCTCAGGTTAGCATCAAACCAGGAGGGAATAAAGCTATTTTAACGCTAGCTAATGGAAAGCAAATTATTTTAAATGAAGCTAAAAATGGTGAAATAGCTCGTCAAGATGATATTATCATTACCAAAACAGAAGATGGAAAACTAGTTTATAATATCATGGAAAGCAATGATAATGTGGCTGAAGTACAAGCTTATAATACGATAACAACCCCAAGAGGAGGACAGTATCAAGTGAGTTTACCTGACGGCACTAAAGTTTGGCTAAATGCGGGTTCATCTTTAAAATATCCTGCAAAATTTGCGCATGATCAAAGAACCGTAGAATTAAAAGGAGAAGGGTATTTTGAAGTTGCCAAAGACAAAAGCAAACCTTTTATGGTTGTTGCAACCAATCAAAAAATAGAGGTATTTGGAACTCATTTTAATGTGAATGCCTATGATGATGAACCAGCCGTTAAAACTACCTTATTGGAAGGTAGTGTTAAAGTTTATCAGGCTTCTACACTTACTTCAAAATTTCTTAAACCTGGACAACAAGCTGTTTTAACAACGAAATCATTCACTATTCAGGATGTTGATATAGAAGAAGCTATTGATTGGAAAAATGGAGTTTTCTCGTTTAACGAAAAAGAGAATATTAAAGTGGCAATGAGAAAATTAGCTCGTTGGTACGATGTGGAGATGGATTATGAAGGAGATTTTAACGATATCTCTTTTGGTGGATCGTTCTCAAGATTTTCAGACATTACTGAATCTATTAAAATATTAGAATCAACTAATAAATTCAAATGCAAAATTGTGGGAAGGAGGATTCTTATTAAGAGATAACATTTACTTCAACTAATTGGAATCCAAAAAAACCGGAAGTGTTAGCGCACCCCCGGTTAAAATTCGTCTGGATTTTACAATAAATGCCTATTAAACAAATTATTATTAACAAAACAAGGACCTAGTTCATAACTAGTTAGTCTTCATTAATCCAAACTAAACAAATGTATGAAAATTTACAATTTTAACTTGTATGGGATTTCCTGTATGAAGGATAAAATTTTACTAACCATGAAATTTACAATCATCATCCTTTTATCGACACTTTTACAGGTAAGTGCATCAAGTTATGCACAGAAAAGAATTACACTATCTGAAAAAAATGGTTCATTAGACAAAATTCTAAAGTCCATTAAAAACCAAAGTGGATACAACGTATTCTTTATCCAAAGTGACGTAGATAAGGCAAAACCAATCAATATTGATGTTAAAGAAATGCCCTTGGAAGAAGCACTTAAATTATGCTTCCTAAATCAACCATTAACTTTTAGCATAGAATCGAAAACTATCGTTATCAAAGAAAGACCAATACCAGCTGTAAGAAAGTCATTTTTTATTAAAATCAGTGGAACAGTAAGGGATGAAATCGGGCAACCAATACCTGGTGTTACCGTTAAAGTAATTGGTACCCCAAAAACTGTAATAACCAATGAATTAGGTAAGTATACCATTGAAGCTGAACTAAAGGAAATGATTGAATTTTCTTATCTAGGTTACAAAACTAAAACCGTAGAGGTTAAGGGGCTTGAAAATATTGATGCTGTGTTAGAACCGGATGCAGCAAACAAATTAGATGAAGTTGCCGTAGTTGGTTTTGGTAAACAAAAGAAGATAAGCGTGGTAGGTGCCTTAACCACAATTAAACCTGAAGAATTAAGAATTCCAACAAGTAATTTATCCAATGCCTTGGCCGGGAAACTAGCTGGTGTAGTTGCATTTCAAAGATCTGGAGAGCCTGGCGCCGACGGTGCTTCATTCTATATTAGAGGTATTTCTACCTTCAGTGGCGCTACAAGTCCGTTAATTATATTGGATGGTGTTGCGGTTTCTTCTGGTGATTTAAATGCATTAGCTCCCGAAGTAATTGAAAGTTTCTCTATCCTTAAAGATGCTACTGCCACTGCAATATATGGCTCAAGAGGAGCGAATGGTGTAATGATCGTAACTACTAAAAGTGGAAAGGATTTAGATAGACCAAGAATTAATTTAAGGATTGAGAATTCAGTATCTGCAGCGACATCAGTTCCCAACTTTGTTGATGGAACTAGATTTATGGAGTTGTATAATGAAGCAGTAATTGGTCGTAGTACAGGAGAAATTCCATATACAAAAAATAAAATTGATGGGACAAGGGCTAATTTAGACCCACTAGTTTACCCAAATGTAAATTGGTATGATGAGATGTTTAAGAGCTCTTCACAAAATAGAAGTGTTAATTTTAATGTTTTAGGTGGTGGTAAACGTATCGATTACTTTATGAGCGGTACTTATAACCAAGACAATGGAATGCTAAAAAAGTTTGATCTAAACAGTTATGACAATAATATTTCTGTAAAACGATATTCTTTTCAAAACAACTTGAATGCTAATTTAACCAGCACAACAAAACTCTCACTTAAAATTAATACACAGCTAAGAGATTATTCAGGACCAGCTAGTTCAGCAAGTTCTATATTCTCAAATGCAATGAATGCCAACGGTGTTGATTTTCCACTACTTTTTCCAAATACAAGTGGTCGTAATAATATCTTATTTGGAGGTAAAACAGGAGGCCGTATAAATGGTGGATTTATTAATCCTTTTGCTCAGATGGTTAATGGTTATAGCAATAACTTCCAAAGTACAGTTATAGCCACAGTAGATGGAGAACAAAAATTGGATTTTCTAACCAATGGTTTATCTTTTAAAGCATTAGCGTCATTTAAGAATTGGAGTAGTACCAATACTGCAAGGTCAAGAGGAGTTAATAATTTTGAAATTAACCAATCATCATTGGTCCAAAAACCTGATGGCACATTTACTTATAATTTGTTACAAGTAGGATCTACCTTAGCTGAAACTTTATCTACTAGCAATAGTTCAACTGGAGATAGAAACTTATATTTTCAAGCTTCATTTGATTATAATAGAACTTTTGCCGCAAAACATAACGTATCAGGTTTATTGCTTTATAACCAACAAGAGTTTAACGTAAATTTACCGGCTGATTTCATTGCCTCATTACCAAAACGCTCACAGGGTTTTGCAGGTCGTGCTACTTATTCTTATGATAATAAATATTTGGCCGAATTTAACTTTGGATACAATGGGTCAGAGAATTTTGCTGAAAGCAAAAGATTTGGTTTCTTTCCTTCAGGTGCAGTTGGATATGTATTAAGTAATGAGAAATTTTTTGAGCCATTAACTAAGACTTTTAATTATCTTAAATTTAGAGGCTCATGGGGCTTAGTAGGTAATGATCAAATTGGTGGTGCACGTTTTGTTTACCTATCTGATGTGAATTTAACAGGACAAGGCTTTACTACTGGCTTATCACAAGATTATACAAGAAACGGACCTGTTTATAGTCGTTTTGCAAACCCTAATATCACTTGGGAAATAGCAGAAAAGATCAATTTAGGGATGGACCTTACCATGTTTAATAATTTGAGCTTTACAGTTGATATATTCAAAGAAAATCGAAGAAACATTTTCTTGACCCGTCAGGTAATTCCAGATTTCTTTGGAACCACAGGAACAACCGTTTATAGTAATTTAGGTAAGGTATTGAATAAAGGGATTGATGCTTCAATAGACTACAATCATTCTTTTTCTAATGATTTCACGATGAGCTTAAAAAGCACATTTACCTTCGCTAGAAACAAGGTGATTGCGAATGATGAGCCAGCCTTTACCAGATATAAGAATCTTTCTTTAGTTGGTCATCCGATTAATACACTTTTAGGATATGATGCGCAGCGTTTGTTTATTGATCAAGCAGAAATAAATAAAAGTGCATTACAGCAAATCGGAGGCTTTGTACAAGCAGGAGATATTAAGTATAGCGATATCACCAATGGGATTGATGGTTTAAACATGGTCAATAGTGATGATCAAATTAGAATGGGCGCACCAACGGTTCCAGAAATAGTATATGGATTTGGACCTTCTTTTAAATTTAAAAAACTAGACTTCTCTTTCTTCTTTCAAGGCGTGGCACGTACTTCGTTTTTCCTTAGTGGATTTCATCCATTTGGAACAAGTGATCAACGTAATGTCTTAAGTTTTGTTGATGAAGATCATTGGAGC
>DATJDT010000476.1:0-5203 GCA_035497275.1 Pedobacter sp. | reverse complement strand
CCAATATCGTCCTTTACGGAAAACTGTAGGGCAATCCATTTTACGCAGAGCATCAGCTGGAACCATCACCAAGCCATATTTATAAGGAGTTTTAACTTCCTGATAAATTTTATTCATTATATCTTGAGAAACAATATCACTGTGCTGCTGTGCATTGGCCATTGTTCCTACAAATACGAGGGCAATTAAGACTGTAAAAAACTTTCTCATTTGCTCTTAAATTTATACACGCCAGAACCTACATCAATCTTTATTCTTCCATTTTCATATCCCAAAACGTTAAAACTACCACTACCCAAGTTTGACACCTCATGATTAATTGAGGCAGGTAGATAAACCCTAGCGGTTGTATTGGCAGGGATATTGATATTTAATTCCAGTCCAGTTTGCGTTTTCACCCAATGTGTTGTAATCAAACCGTATGGACTATCATAACTTGCTTTCGCCCAAGTTAAATCGCCCACTACCTCAGGATAGATGATAATTTTTTTGAAGGCTAAGCTATTTTCTGCCTGCCTAATGCCACCAACGCCACTATAAAACCATTCCATTAGATGACCAAGCATGAAGTGATTATTTGAAACAGTAGTTAAGCCTGCCCACGATTCGGTTAAAGCAGTTGCTCCTTTTGCAAGCTGCATGCCATAACCTGGAACATCTGAGCGGCTATTCATTTCAAAAATTACATCGGAACGGTTCTCTTTTTCTAAAACGCTGAGCAGATAACGATAACCAATATCTCCTGCGGTTAATCCATTATTCCTACTCTTAATATCTTTAACTATATTCTCTACTACGGCATTCTTATACTGTGTTTCTACCAATTCCATGTAAACAGCCATTGCATTTGCGGTTTGACTACCAGATGCATATTGCTTAGTATCGGCATTAAAAAAAGTTTTGTTAAAAGATTTTCGAACTTCTTGTGCTAAAGATTGATATGACTTAGCTTCTTCCTCCTTGTTTAAAACACGAGCAATCTGCTGCAAGATCATTAAATCATGATAATAAATTGCCGTACCAGTAACTCCCATAGGCGTTAACTGTGAAACACCGGGAGGATTGGGGCCTAAATCGTACCAGTCGCCCAAACCTTGAGATAAAATATGGTTTTTTGCCTTTGTGCCCAAATAAGCAATATATCTTCGCATCATTGGATAATATTCATTTAAAACCTGTTTATCGCCATACCATTGAAATAAATACCACGGCATGATAACTCCACTACTTCCCCATTCTGGAGAATCCCTGAACATATCTCCACCCCACTCAAATTTCACATACTCAGGTGCTATTGCTGGAATTAGACCTTCAGCAGTTTGTGAATGCTTCATATCTTCTAGCGCCTTTCTAAAAATCGGCGCAGCATTGTAATTATAACGAACAGAATTCCCCATTAGATGAACCTGTTCTAACCAACCTAGTTTTTCTCGTTGCGGACAATCGGTAAACACGCTTACCATATTGCTTTTGATAGCCCAGTCTATTAAATTAAAAGTCTTATTAAACAATTCGTTTGAGTTAGCAAAACGACCAACTTGTTGTGCTGCATTTCTTATGTGCAGGCCTTTTAATGATAAAATAATTGGCTTGTGAGTTAAGGCATTAGGCTCTATTTTACTTTCAGGTAATCCTCCTTTCACTTGCAAATACCGAAAGCCATAATAACTAAATCGGGGCCTCCAAGTTTCCACGCTATCACCTCTTAAAATATAAGTAAAGTAAAATGGGCTACCACTAGCGCTCTGATTCACAGTTCCATCTGGCTTTATCAACTCGGCTGGTCTGATTTTAACGGTATCACCTTTTTTTCCTTTAACTTTCAATTCGATAATTCCAGAGGCATTCTGCCCTAAATCATAAACCCATTCGTTATTAGCGACCGACTGTATAGTATTAGGCCAAAAATTTTCAAAAACCTTTACAGGTTCTTCCTTTTGCGAGGTTAATCTAGGACCATTTACAATTAAGGGTGTTTTCCAACTTTTTGCATTGAAGCCAATCTTATCCCAGCCCTGCTGTGCTAAGGTTGCATCATAATCTTCACCGCCATAAATACTGGAGAAAATGATTGGTGAGGGGGCGGTTTTCCAAGTTTGGTCGCTGTTTATAACAGCACGAGTACCATCGTTATATTCAATGGCAAGCTTACAGATCATTTTAGGATAGCCATAGGCAACTTTCAATTTGCGGTACCTATTTTTTACGGGTGGAATATAATAAAAGCCGTTGCCCAGCATTACTCCCAAGGCATTACTTCCGGCTTTGAGCTGTTTGGTTAAATCGAATACTACATAAAGTGCCTGCTTATCGTATTTTGTCCAGCCTGCATCTAAAAAATGGTCGCCAATTTTTTGTCCATTTAAGCTCGCTTCGAAGTGCCCCAAGCCCGCAATGAATAAAGTTGCGTTCTTTATCGTCTTAGTTACTTTAAATTCTTTCCTAAAAAGAGGCAAAACATTGCTCCCAGTATATTTATCCTTCTTACCATCTGTTGGCAATATATTTACGTTCGAATCTGCTAATTTCTCATAAGCGATCCAACTTGCTCCTTTCCAATCATCTGGGTTGATTAATCCCATTTGCCATTTTGAAACGGCACTCCAAACCGAATTATTCTTATTATCCCACACTTTAACTTTCCAGAAATAAGTTTTACCTGAATATAATCTGTTTCCTTGAAATTTAATTTGAATGGATTGATCTGTACTTATCTTTCTGGAATCCCATGTTTTACCTCTATTGGCGTTAAGCTCAGTTAAACTCTCTGCTACCAAAACCTGATAAGCTGTTTGTTTTACATTATTTTGTGTTGATTGAAGTTTCCAGCTTAACGATGGATTTTGGGTTTCAACACCTTGAGGATTTAGTTGGTATTGACAAGATAAATCTACCACTTTTAACTCTTGAGCAAAAATTGGCACGACTAAAAGGTATAGCAAAGAAAAAATAATTAATTTGTTCATTACAAAATTTAAATTAGCACTCATTTATGCTGCAATTATTATCTCAAAACACGATATACAATTCGGCTTATAAACGGTTAAAGATTAAATATACCTTTAAAGTAGCTTAAATTTCTAACTTCAATATCTTTAGCTACTTATTCAAATATAAATGTTTTTTTTAAATATGAACATATATTTATCTAAAAAATTAGTAATTTGCTTAAATATTAAAGCGTTGTGAACAAATAAAAATTGACCTGTTTATTAAAAAAGCATTTTGTATGTTTGAATTTATAAAACGCTTTCCAAAATGAGTACGATGAACGAAAAAGAATCAAAATATCAAGCGCCAGCACTAGACAAAGGACTTGATGTATTGGAATACCTTTCAGCACAATCAATTCCACTATCACAATCTGATATTGCAACGGGAATTGGTAGAACTCCCAATGAGATTTACAGGATGTTGATGAGCTTAGAAAGTCGTGGTTATATTTTAAGAGATGAGCTTTCTGGCAAATACAGATTATCGTTAAAGTTATTCCATCTTTCTCACCGTCACTCTCCAGTTGATGAGCTACGCAAAGCAGCTCAATTTCCTTTGGAAGAACTGGCCAATAGCGTTCGACAATCGTGCCATTTAAGCATTTTATACATGAACCAAGTGATGGTAATTATTCATGCGAAAAGTCCGGGTCCCATAGCGCTTTCCATTGAAGAAGGAAATCTTTTCCCACTACCATTAACGGCATCGGGTAAAGTAATTTTGGCTTATCTACCAGAAAAGGAGCAAATTAGTACTTTAAAAAACAACGACATCTTTAAAAAGTATCCAAAACAAAAGCGGGAAGAATTTTTGGCTTCCTTAGCCAACATCAGGGAGACAGGTGCATATTTTAAACCGAGCGACCTTGCAGAAGGAGTTTCAGACATTTCAGTTCCTATTGGAAAGCAAAATAAAGATGGAATTATTGCTTGTTTAACCATTTCCATGTTAAGCACCTTAAATAGCAGTAAAAATATTAAAACAGACGAAATTTTAGCCGAAGCGAATAAGTGTGTTAAGAAAATCGAGGATCGAATAGGGATTAATCTATAGTCTTAATTTATTTCACAGCCGAGTACTTTACCACATACGCTACTCCTTTTTGAACAATAATTTCATATAGGCCTTTTGAAATCTCTATTGCATTTGCATTTTTAACTACGGGTTTCGAACTACTTTTAAATCTTAACTTCCCTTCGCCCACTGTAGCACTAACCTTAATTTCTTTTGTACTGCAATACACTGAAATATCCCCATCTGCGGTAGGCACTTTGCCTTCCATCCAAGAGAGGCCGCCCAAATTAGGTTCAATTAAATAAGTTTGGTAACCAGCAGTTAATGGTTTAACACCTAAATAATACTTTCCTAATAGATAAATCGGACTAGCACCCCATGCGTGGCATAAACTTTTCCCAAATGGGCGACCATACATGGCTAAATGTTCAGTATCTTTTTTGGTAGGATTGTATTCTTCCCAAAAAGATGTGGCACCTAAATTCAGCATACCTCCCCAATAACTTTTCATTTCTTTTAACACATAAGGCTGCTCTCCCATTGCACATAGTGCCTCAAGCTCATAAAAACGCATGTAGGGTGTGGTAATCTTGTTAATGTTATCATTTAGGAGAACATGTTGTTTAACTTCTAGTTTTTGCGCTGGTGTAAAATAATCGAAAAATATCCCGAACATATTTGCATACCGCGTTACCTGATCGGTTTGCTTTCCATCAATGCGGCTATGTACCAATGCATGTTTATCCTTATTCCAATATAAATCGAATATTTTAGCACGTAAGGTAGTTGCATGTTTCGTGTATGTTGCTGCACCCGTTACGTCGCCAGCTAGTTTTGCACATAATGCCATCGTCTCTAAACTTCTGCAGTACAACAATTGTTCAAAACTTACCTCACCTTCCTTGCTTAATTTATCAGCCCAATCGATAAAAATCCAATCGCCAGGCATCCATTCCAATAAACCATCTTTATTTTGCCGTCCATTAATATAATCCATCAAACTTTTCATTCGTGGATAAATTTCACTTACAAATTTTCGGTCCCCTGTAAACTTATAGTAATCATATATTCCTAAAAACCAATAGAACGAATAATCCATAATAGTATTAATATGGGCTGTTACAGGATCTTTCCCACGTTGAGCCCATAAGGTCCTTTTCACCGTTGGGGCATCAAAGAAGGAATAATAATTCAT
>DATJDT010000475.1:0-5204 GCA_035497275.1 Pedobacter sp. | reverse complement strand
GCGGCTCCCGCTCGCCGCCCCGGAACGCCAGCTCGACACGCTTCTGGGCTTACGATTTAGATTTATGGCAACATCCAGCGTCGATTGCGCGTGTACACAATGTGCCTCTATGGAGTAATAAGCATTTTGCATTAATGAAAGAGTATTATCGAATGTTAGCAGATGCTGGTCAAAAAACAATTACCACAAGCATAGTGGACGAGCCTTGGGGCCATCAAACGTATGATGATTATCCAAGTTTGGTAAAGTGGACCAAGAAAAAAGATGGAACTTGGACATTTGATTATAGTTTATTTGATAAGTATGTTTCATTTGTAATGGACTGTGGTATTGATCAGCGTATTAATTGCTATAGTATGGTGCCTTGGAAGATCGCTTTTACGTATTATAATGAAAGCGCGCAAAAAGATGTAACTTTTACCGATGCGATAGGCACACCAACCTATGATGCTTTTTGGAAAACAATGCTTACGGATTTTACCAAGCATTTAAAGCAAAAGGGATGGTTTGGTAAAACTTATATTGCCATGGATGAAAGGCCAATGAAGGCAATGCAGTCAGTTATCAAACTATTGAAATCAGTTGATAAAGATTGGAAAATTGCATTAGCTGGAGATTACCATCCTGAAATTGAAGCCGACGTTGATAACTATTGTATTGCATCTAAATGGGATTTTCCTGCTGATGTATTGCAAAAACGTGCTGCACAAGGTAAAATAAGTACCTGGTATACATGCTGCGTTGAGCCTTATCCAAACGGATTTAGCTTTTCTTCCCCAGCAGAACATGTATGGATGGGATGGTATACTGCTAGTAAAAACCTAGATGGATATTTACGTTGGGCCTATAATAGTTGGACAAAAAATCCATTGACTGATACTCGTTTTACAGCTTGGCCAGCGGGTGATACCTATCAGGTTTATCCAGGTCCATTAACTTCAGTAAGGTTTGAAAAGTTGATTGAGGGTGCACAAGATTTTGAGAAAATCAAACAATTACAAGCTACCTATTCCAAAAACAATAATAGTACTTTACTTACTGAGCTAAACAAGGCGCTGGAAAGTTTCGATATTAAATCTTTAGCTACAGTTACAGCTGATGAAGTTTTGCAAAAGGTAAAACCATTACTCAACAAATAATGAAGAGCTTTATATTTTCGATCTTAATGATTTTATTTATCACCCAAGCAGTAGCGCAAAGTGATAATTTAAAAGGAAGAAATACCATAGCCGTTGAACCAAGTGATAGTAAAGCTGCAATTATAACTAAGGCTAGCCTTGTAGTACCAACAGCCAACCAATTAGCAGCTTTAAAGAACGAATTTATTGCTTTTATACACATGGGCCCCAACACGTTTACCCGTAAAGAGTGGGGCAATGGAATGGAAGATCCGAAAATTTTCGATTTAAAAGAACTACATACAGACCAGTGGTGCCAAGCCATGAAAAGTGCCGGAATGAAAATGGTCATTATTACAGTAAAACATCATGATGGTTTTGTACTGTGGCAAAGCCGATATACTAAGCATGGTATCATGTCAACTAATTTTAGAGATGGCAAAGGTGATGTTTTAAAAGAGCTAGCAACCTCGTGTAAAAAGTTCGGTTTAAAGCTGGGCATTTATTTATCGCCGGCAGATTTATATCAAATAGAAAATGCCGAAGGATTGTATGGTAATTTAAGTAAAACAACTACTAGGATCATTCCTCGTGACGTGCCTGGCCGTCCATTTGTTAATTCCACTAAATTTAAGTTTGAGGTTGATGATTACAATGAGTATTTCTTAAATCAACTTTTTGAAGTGTTAACTGAATATGGTCAGATTGATGAGGTTTGGTTTGATGGAGCACATCCTAAAACCAAAGGAGGGCAAAAATATAATTATGCGGCTTGGAAAGAATTGATACATAAACTAGCTCCAAAGGCAGTTATTTTTGGCAAAGAAGATATCCGTTGGTGCGGTAATGAAAGTGGAGCCACCAGAACCACCGAATGGAATGTTATTCCTTATAGTGAAAACCCAAATACCGCGTTCAATTTTCCCGATTTAACAACAAAGGATTTAGGAAGTAGAGCGCAATTATACAAAGCAAAATATTTGCATTATCAACAGGCAGAAACTAATACATCTATCAGGGAAGGATGGTTTTACCGTGATGATGAAAAGCAAAAAACCCGGAGCGCTGATGATGTTTTTGATATCTATGAACGTTCAGTTGGTGGAAATTCTACTTTTTTACTTAATATTCCGCCAAATAGAGAGGGTAAATTTGCTGATTTAGATGTGAAAACCTTGAAGGAAGTGGGGCAACTTATTAAGCAAACTTATGAGAAGAATTTATTTTTAGGTAGCAAAGGCCCAAAGCAAATTTTGGATGGCGATGCGGATAGTTACTCCTTGTTAAGTTCAACCAATAAAAGCCTAATTATAACAGCGCCAAGGGCAATTAAAATTAACAGGATTGTGCTGCAAGAAGCTATTGCCAGTCACGGTGAACGGGTTGAAGAACATATAGTAGAAGCATGGATAGCCAATAAATGGGAAAAAATCGCTGCAGCGAGTAATATTGGCTATAAACGTATTTTACGTTTTCCAGAAATTACAGCAGCCAAATTTAAGATCACCGTGTTATCATCGAGGGGAAATGCTGCCATTGCTAGTGTAGGTGCTTATTATTATCACCCAAAACCCCCTCAATTACAGTTTGATAGGGATATGGACGGGATGTTAACAATTTCACCTAAAAAGGATGATTTTGGTTGGAAGCCACATGGTGAAAATACAGCAGAAAATTTAAGTAAGGGGATAGCTATTTATTATACAACAAATGGAAGTGAGCCCACTACGGCTTCAGCTCGCTATATCCAAGCATTTAAAGTTACCAAGGGTGAAGTAAAGGCCAAGGCTATTAGTAACGAAAATAAAGGCGCCTTAGCGGTCGAAACCTTCGGGATAGTAAAAAGGGATTGGAAATTGTTAGCTAACGATGGTGAAGCTCCAAATCATGTTGCTACAATGGCTTTTGATGCTAAAAAGCAAAGCTATTGGCTTTCAAAACCGGTAGGAGATAAACATCAAATCAGTTTGGATTTAGGTGCATTGTACACATTGGTAGGTTTTACCTATACACCACCAACACAATTTTTAAATGGAATGATGCAAAACGGAAATATAAAGATAAGTAGTGACGGCATAAATTGGAAGACCATAGAAAGCTTCGAGTTTGGGAATTTAATGAATGATCCCACAGCTAGGACTTATCAGTTTAGAAATGAAATTACGGCCAGGTACGTGCAAATAGAGGCCACGGTAATTGCGGGCGATAAAAAAGCCTTGGCCATCGCGGAAATAGATTTTTTGCAAAAATAAATACTTTGGTTTTGCATATTAATATGGGATGATTGCAAGGAATGGCTATGAAATTTATTCCTAAAAGATTAGCTTTGCTTTATGGAAGAACAACAGAACGAGAATCAAATTAATATAGAATTATCTGAGGAAATTGCAGAAGGAATTTTTTCTAACCTGGCAATCATTACGCATTCAAATACCGAGTTTGTAGTAGATTTTATTAGAGTGATGCCTGGTATACCAAAAGCTAAGGTGAAATCTAGAATTATTTTAACTCCTGAGCATGCGAAGCGCTTAATGCACGCGATGCAAGATAATATCGAGAAATTTGAGGCTGCAAATGGGAAAATTAAGATGCAGGAAGAAGCAGCGGGATTTCCGTTGAACTTTGGCGGGCCAACGGCACAGGCTTAGAAGCGTTGTTGTGATCAGGATGGTGATTTTATTTGGGTTGACAAAAATTGAATGACTTCTTCAAAATGTCCCGGCTCAAACCATTGGGTGTTTTCGTCTCTTCGAAACCAGGTTAATTGACGTTTAGCAAAACGACGGGTATTTTGTTTGATCATGTTAACAGCAGAAGATAGGTCAGTTTTCCCATCTAAATAGTCGAACAATTCTGAATAACCTACGGTATTTAAGGCATTGTATTGCCGATAATTTTCAAGTGCTTTAACTTCGTTGAGCAAGCCAGCCTCCATCATCATATCTACACGGTGATTAATCCTTTCATACAGAACAGCGCGATCTGTATTTAAACCAAGCTTTACGATGTTAAAAGGTCGTACTTTTTTAGGATCCGTTAAAAATGAAGAAAGCTTTTTGCCGGTTGATAAAATAACTTCTAATCCCCTGATCATGCGTTGGGGATTGGCTTGGTCTACTTTTTCATAATATTCAGGGTCTAAAGCTTGCAGTTGATTTTTGATGGTTTCAATACCTTCATTTGCCAATTTTTGATTTAGTTCTTCTCGAATATTTAAATCTATTTCAGGTAAATCATCTAATCCTTTACAAACAGCATCTATATATAGGCCTGAACCACCAACCATAATTAAATTATCGTGTTTTTTAAAAAGCGCTTCCAATAATTGCAAGGCTTGAACCTCAAAATCGCCTGTACTAAATAGCGTTTTTATGCTATGGGAATTGATAAAATGATGTGGTGCGGCAGCAAGTTCTTCTGTTGAAGGTTTTGCAGTACCGATATTCATTTCCTTAAAAAACTGACGAGAATCTGCGGAGATTATTTCCGTGTGATAATAGTTGGCTAAAGCTATTGCCAAAGAAGTTTTACCAATAGCAGTGGGTCCAACTACAACAATTAAAGTTTTAGTAGTCTTCTTTTTCAGAGCCATAATCTTCTTCGAAGTCGTCTCCTTCTGCAAAACTATCTTTTTCTTCCTCTTCACTATCTTCATCAACTTCTTCTGCATTGATGCCTCTGCCATCCATTGCTTCTAATTCTTCGGTGTCTTCAGCTACAAAATCTAGTTCATTCAAGAAATCGAATTCAGTTGATGTTGCATTGGATGCGGCTACAAAACCAGCCATGTTATTTTTATCCATAATTTTTGGCGCTTCTCCAGTACTTTTTACCAAAAAGGGATATTCAATATTTGGATCATTTTCAAGAATAATCTTGATCAGTTCAACATGGAAATCAAATGGGCGTTCAAAGTTATAGATATAATAAAATTTCTGATGCGGATCTTCAACGAAGCTACTAAGCTTTGATTTTTCCATTAAGGTAACACCGTTATCGATTTTACGCTGGTTAGGTAAAATCGCTATTTCATCTCCTTTGATCCAGTTGTCTGTACTTACATAAAATGAGGATGATTTATCTGCA
>DATJDT010000474.1:0-2074 GCA_035497275.1 Pedobacter sp. | reverse complement strand
TAGCTACTCCAGGTCGAATAATCGAGCTCGCGGCAACAAGGGTTAAATAGTCTTCACACTGTAATTTCTTAAGTAGCTGACGCATTGCAGGCGATTCAATATAGAAACAACCAATTGGCGTACCCGCCTTTAGTTGAGCATTTAATATAGGGTCGCTCTTAAATGATTTAAAATCATGGATGTCTACTTTTTCATTCTTGTTTTTTAAAATGAGTTGAACAGCTTCTCTGATATGCCCAATCCCGCGCTGGCTAAGGATATCGTATTTATCTAAACCGATTAACTCTGCTTCATACATATCCCATTGTACCGTAGGCATCCCTTTTGGCGGCAAATCTAAAGCAGTATAATAGGTTAAAGGTTCCTCACTTATTAAGATTCCACCAGCATGAATAGAACGCTGATTTGGCATTCCTTTCATCAAGCGATTAAGTTCCATTAATTTTTTAAAAACTCCATTATCCTTGTGCAAATGATCTTGTGTTGGATCAGTGAAACTATCAATCTCACTCTTTGGTAAGCCCATTACTTTACCAATTTCTCTAATAATTGCACTATCTTTAAACGTACTCATTGTACCTAAAAGTGCGGTATTTGCGCCCTGATAACGTTTAAATATATAGTCCTGTATGTCTTCTCTTTCATCCCAGCTAAAATCAATATCAAAATCAGGTGGAGAGCTACGTTTATGATTTAAAAAACGTTCGAAATACAAGTCTAATCCTATCGGGTCTACATCTGTTATTTTGAGGCAATAAGCTATAATACTATTCGCTCCAGAACCCCTACCAACATGATAGTAGCCTTTGCTTATAGCATAATTCACGATATCCCAAGTAATTAAAAAATAGGCGCAGAAATTAAGTTCAGCAATTACTTTAAGTTCTTTTTCAATGCGGATAAGAGCTTCTTTGTTATTTCTTCCATATCGATAAATGCTTCCTTCCATTGCTAGTTTGGTTAAAAGCGCCAAGTCGTCGCGCTCATTCCCCGTGAAAGTTTTTTTGTTCTTTTTGCCAAATGTATAATCGTCCATACAGCAGTTAGCAAAAAGCTTTTCCGTATTTAAAATGATAAAATCATAGTTTTCAAACCTCTTTTTAAGTTGATCTTCAGCAATAAAAAGCTCATCAGGCTGGCAATAGTCTTTCGGATTTAACTTCCCTAAGACCGTACTTAAACTAATGGCTCTAAGATACTTATGTAGTCTATGTTCAAGTTTATTTTTAACCGTTACTGGCTGGAGAATAACCAATTTATCTTTAAGGTTCGTTAAAGACAAACCTGCTAGTTTGTTTAGGTCGTTCGCATTAATCCCAAGATATTCGTTTTCCTTTAAGTGCATTTTTTTGCTAAAGGGATAGACCATAAAGGCATCCGAAAAATTAGCTGGTGCATCAGGTAAGGGCAATTGATTGAGGTTGTGATAAGTTAAAAACTCATTCAACTCTCTCATGCCCTCTTTATTTTTGGCGATGCCAATATATAAGAGTTGATTGTTTCTTCTAAACTCTATGCCAATAAGTGGTTTAATACGCTCCTTCCTGCATAATCGAATAAATTCCATACATCCTGTAGAATTGTTGATATCGGTAAGCACCATTTCATGGATACCTTTTTCCTTCGCTTCGGCTATTAGCGTTTTAATATCCATAGTACCATAGCGCAAGCTGTATTGAGAATGTACGTTTAAAAACATTTGAAGTATAAATTTAAATTCGCCTATACCATTTTTTTGCCTCTCCTTTTTTGGGTAAAACCGTTGCGAGTTTAATAGCATCGACACCAAAGCGAGCGCGCATTTTATCCATACTTTGATAAAGATTATAGATTTTCTCAGACGGGCCATATAAACCAATTTGCTCATACCCACCTACCAAATGAGAGAGTTTTACACCTACTAGCCGTAGCAGCATCCTTTTGGAATACAGCTTGTCAAAAAGTTCTTTTGCCTTTGTAATTAATATCGTATCGAGGGAAGTGTATGGGATTTTTGCTTGCAGTGTAACCGTTTCAAAATTAGCATATCTGATAGTTACCGTAATGCAAGCCGTAAGTTTCTGCTTTTGTCTAA
>DATJDT010000473.1:0-8086 GCA_035497275.1 Pedobacter sp. | reverse complement strand
ACCCCAGATAATAATCGCTGGGTGGTTATAATGCTGCTCAATCATATTGGTAAGCATTCTTTTGGCTTGCGCCTGATAGATCGGTCCTCCTAAACCACCACGGCACCAAGGAATTTCTTCCCATACCAAAATTCCCAGACTATCGCACAGATCCAGCACAATGCGCGACTGCTGATAATGGCCCAATCTGATGAAATTAACACCCATTTCTTTCATCATCTTCATTTCTGTTGTGATCATCTCCTCGGTCATAGCCGCAGCTACTCCTGCATGGTCTTCATGCCGATGGGTTCCCCTTAAAAGCAAACGTTTACCATTGAGCATAAATGGTCCCTTTTTAACGAACTCAAAGTTTCTAAAGCCAATCTTTTCTGTTGAAGTCGAAGTGCCAACATTAACTTTAACGGTATAACGTTGTGGTATTTCGGTAGACCATAATTTCGGTGATTTGATTGCTGTTTCCCATAAAAGTGAATCGCCAGAGAAAGTTGCTATTGCTTTGCTAAAATTAGCAATGCTCTTTCCGTTAGGATCAATAATGGCAATGTTAATAGCTGTATTTTTTAGCTTATCGGGATTGAATAAACGGGCTTTAATCATCACCTTTCCCAAAAGCCCTTTTGCATCAACCGTGGTATGGGCAAATATTTTATCAACAGCTAATGCAGGGGTATATACAAGGTTTAGATAGCGGTAAATTCCACCATAAACGTTAAAATCAGACAAGCTAGAGGGAATCATTTCTAAATCTCTCGAGTTATCGCAACGAATAATCAGGGGGATTTTGCCTTTAAATTGAGCTTTAAAAACTGGCATCTGTTTAAAATCTGCAATTGCCTTGGTTATATCAACCGTCCATTCATCGTAGCCGCCAACATGCTCGGCAACCTTAGTATTGTAAATATAAACGGCTGTTTTCTGACCGGCGCCTTCAAAATGTAAAAGCGTTCGGCCTTGCGCATAAGGATTGTCGACCATTAAATTGGTTCGGTACCAACCAGGGCCTTGATAGTAATTTACATCTGGATCTACGGCATCGGTGGCATTAAAACAATGGGGCAAACTTACTTTTTGCCAAAATGGGAGCTCTTCCGGCTGACCAAGCTTCACAGGTCTAACTGCTTCCCAAACGCCACCTAGATCTTGCTTTACAAATTCCCAATCATTCACTAATCTTCTAGAAGTTTGTGCTTGCATTTGATTTGCAAGAAAGAAAATCAATAAAAAAGAACCAATTTTTTTTCTGAAAAGACATATGAAATTTCTTACAGTTCTCGTACGTTCAAACTTCATATGTCGATTTGTCCAATTCTCTCGCATCTATTTAAAGCTTTTTGTAATCTGATTTAATAAATAACCTTTTGTATCTGAGTGATATTCCCAAAACATTACCCCGCCCAGTTTATGTTGCAACACGTATTCGCATTTATTAGCTACCGACCATTCATCATCGTAGCTAATAAATTGTTTAGTTGCTGCATTGAACATAAAAGGTGCCTTTGCATCTTCATCTTTGTAGGCGATAAAACCTTTTTGGTTAATCAAACTATCTTTTAAAAAAGTAAAGCCTTTACCATAGTGGTTGGCCATTGAGGCAATACTATCACCTAAACCCTTTTGGGCATTCGCAGTTAACTTTAAATTTCTACTGTAAAACGCCAGACCAATTACAATTTTAGCGGCAGGCACACCTGCATTGATGTAGGCTTTAACAGCCTTATCGGCCGAATTTTCTGTAGGATAGGCTTTTGATGCGTATAAATTGGTGTGATGGCCTGCTACTTGATGAGGATAGAAATCGTACGTCATTAAGTTGATATAATCTAAATATTGCTGAGCCTTACCCATATCCGTTTGAGCTAAAAAGGAAGGAAATCCACCCGTTGCCGTAGTCAATAATTTCTTTTTCCCAGTTTCTTTTGCCAAGATATCAAGTTCCTCTCTCAGCGTTTTAAACATCAAAGTAAAGTTCTCTTCATCTTCTTTGCGAAACACATTACCCTCTTCGCCCGGTATCCCAGGATATTCCCAATCTATATCAACACCGTCAAGCCCATACTTGCGGATAATATCGACAGCACTAGCCGCAAAGTCTTTTCGTGAGGAGTCTGTTAAAACAGCATCAGAGAAATTCTCACTCCATGCCCACCCGCCAATAGAAATTAAAATCTGTAAAGAAGGATTTTTTTGCTTTAAAGTGTTCAATCTTTTCAAGTTCTCAACATCTCTCTGCCCGTTTTCAAGATAAGCCTTATTGTCTTTTATGTTTACAAAAGCATAGTTGATATGGGTTAATTGGGTAGCATCGATTGTTTCTGGATTGATTAAACCGTTAAAACCAACTACATAGCCTATCACCACAGGCTTTTGGTCAGGGCTTTTCATGGCCAGAAAAACTGCACCAGCAATCAACATGAAAAAGACTTTTTGTATGCTATTTCTTAATAAAGTAACCATATCTTTTTGCTTTTTGCGCTATGTATCAAACTTTAAAACGTATCCCTTATAACTTCCAACCTTTAATTAATTTTCTTAACCTGCAGTGCATTTAAAACCGGCTTTCCTTTAATCCCTTTAAATAAAAGCCTCAATCCCTTGTTATCTGTGATGGTACATTCAAATTTCTTTTGTACGCTATTAGCGACCCCATAAGTTGCCGCTAAGTTTAAATTATTAATTATCAACTTATCATTTAAATATACATCGAAAATTCTTTGCTCAGGCATTGCATTATTCGTCGTCATTATACTATCTAAGTTATAAGGTAGCACAGTCTGTATACCATTTCCCATCAGTTCAGCAAAATGTAAAATAAGCTCATATTTTCCCTTTGGTACATCTAGCTGATAAGAATCTAAACCCACCAATTGAGTTTGATAAATGGGATCATTTGCAGTGCCCTTAATATTTTTCTCTGCACCGTAAGTTTGTCGGCTAGTACTTTTTACCTTAAAAACTTCGCCACCAATATTACCCCATGAACCATTTTCATAAGCTTGGTTAGGCAACCAAAGGATATTTTGTTGTGGATCGATAAATTGACGCTTACTCCCCATCAAGATATTAAGCGAATTAAAAGTTGCCTGTTGGTTGAATTGATGAGGTATTAGCTTAAAATCAATGAAGCTTTGGTCTTCCAGCTTAACGCTATTTGCCCAGGCAATTGCTTTAATTTCATTTTTACCATTTTTAAATGGGACATCCCAATTGGTTAAATGTCCTGAAACAGTCTTTTTTCCGAGGCTTTTTCCATTTACCAACAACTCTACCTCTTTCGTATTACTAATAACCTGAAGGTTTTGAATTGGCATGTTTGTTTTCGAGACATCTCCTCTTAGGTTCCAACTACCATCTCCAATTTTAAGGTAGGGCTTTGCGTTGAAGTAAGCTTTGTAGAGGTAAAATGTATTTTTGGGCTTCCTATCAAGTGTTAGCAATCCTTTGTTGTTGATATGAGGCATAGTTTCATCGCGGGTTTCAGAACTAAAATCGGATAGGTTCCAGGCAAATGCACCTGCTACAAATGGGCGCTTTAATATATCGTTGATATAAATCTGATGATATAACATACCATACTCCAAGCTTTTATCAAAGCGAATGGGCGAAAAGGAATGGATACGTGGATCTACATCAGCTCCATATTCGGTTACTAAAAGTGGCTTATCTGGTACTTGTGCATGGATCTTGTCTAAATTCGGCCCAAAATCTTCAGATTTGCCTCCATACCATCCTTGATAAAGATTCCATCCTACTAGTTGCGGAATTTTAACGAGTCCAGCTTTCATATAGCCATTTACATCGCCATGGTTACTCATCATGGTATAACGCGTTGGATCAGTGGCCCTCGTTAAGTCTTCCAATTCTTGCGCTAAAGCAGCAATATTGTTTAGGTACACTTGTTTTCTAGCCGCATCGTTTTGGTGGCGCATTTTAAGCAAAACCTCATTCATGTAAGCCCATATAATTACGCTTGGGTGATTGTAATTCTGCTTGATCATTTCTAACTGCATTTGCTTGCAGTTATTGGTAAAAGCTTGGCTTTCGGTAATTTCATTTACAATAGGTATCTCTACGGAGGTTAAAATCCCTAAGCGGTCGCAAGCATCGAGTACTGCTTGGGCTTGTGGGTAATGGGCTACGCGTAAAAAATTACTACCCATTTCTTTTAAAAGCTTAACATCATTAACTTGTAAATTGGTTGGAACGGCATTGCCCATACCGGCAAAATCTTGATGCCTACTAGCTCCGATCAGTTTATAAGATTCTCCATTTAAAAAGAAACCCTTTTCTGCATCGAAACTAAAAAACCTACAACCCAAACTAGTTTTTACCTCATCTAATATTTTACCAGTTTTGGTATCTATTATACGGGTAATGGTTTGATATTGGTAAGGATGCTCTGGCGACCACAACTTAGGGCTTGAAATTATAATATCGGGCAATGTAAAGGCAATTGCCTTGCTTAAATCAGCTAATACTTGCACGCTAACAGCGCCAATTTTTTGCCCTGCTCTATCCGAGAGTAAAGTAGCTATCGTAAGTTGCTTAGGGCTATTGGCATGGTTAATAAAATTGCCATTAACCCTCACCGTAGCATTTTGCTTACTAACTTTTTCGGCACGAACAAATACGCCATTTGATGCATATTGCTCATCCACAAAATGAATTGGCTCTACTACAATTAATGAAACGTTTCGATAAATACCACCAAAGAAGGTAAAATCGCCGGTTAAAGGAGCAATATTTTCATTGTACCGATTATCAACTTTTACGTCTATTTGATCAGTTCCATTAAATTTCGCGTTTTTTAAAAGGATGGTAAAAGCCGTATATCCACCTATGTGTTCGCCTACTTTAACCCCATTCAAATAAACCGCTGTTTCTTGATTAGCCCCCTCAAAATGGAGATATACCTTTTTTGTTTTCCATGCTGGATTTAAACTTAGTTTCTTTTTGTACCAACCGATACCACGATAGTACCCTGGTTCATCATCCATGGTATCGAAAGCATTCCAGGTATGGGGTAAATTAACTTGTTGCCAATTTGAAAGGGATTTAACTCCTCTTTGATCAGCATCTTTAGCAAAAGACCAATTTTGATTTAAATTAATAGATTTTCTGACATCCTGTGCAAAACTAGTAAAGCTCAACAATAGGAGAATAAAAGGAAGATATGTTTTCAAACGAAAGGATTATGGGATAAGTTTAAAGACTTACGAAGTTAACAGGCCACAGCGTGATAAACTTCGTAAGTCTTTCGAGTTATTTAACTTCTAAGAAGCGTTTAAAGGCTTGAGAAAAATTGCCAACGGTATACTGGCTGGTTTCATTTTTCACAATGTTGATTTCTATTTTACGTGTGCCTGGAACATTGCTGTTTAACAGTTTGATATAAATTGTATCAACTTTTGCCTTTGCTTGTAAAAATTTGAGGGTATACAATCCATTAGTCGGTTGAATTACATTTCCAGTTCTATCTACAAAATTAAAATCTTGGCCTACTACGGCTGGGTTAGCCTGACCAGCAGACACTAAAGTATACTTGGCTTCTGCATCATAGTCTCTCGTATAAACTGAATGAAACTGAACTGGCAGTTTTACCAAGGTAGTTTGTGTTCTGAAAACTGATTCTGTTCCCGTATTATTCCAAGGAAGGAAACCTGCATAATAGTAGTTTTCGTATTCCGGAAGTCCGGCAGGATACTCCCTATCTTCTTTGCAAGAAGTAAAGGCGATACTCATTCCTAAAATGAGCGCTAAAAATATATTTACTTTTTTCATCTTATCTTATTTAAAAATTACCAACCTGGATTTTGTTTCACATTGCCACCGCTGAGGGAAATCTCATTTAATGGCACAGGATATAAATAATCTCTGTTTGGGTTGAAACTACGGGTAGCTGCTGCTTCGGTGATCAATACCTTATCTGCATTTAATTTTAAAGCAGATGCATTGGTACCCACCCACTCGGCAGCAATGTATTTACCTCCCAGTATGTCTTTTGGCAATACTGTTTCAGCAGTTTTCCAGCGGATTAAGTCATTATACCTAAAGTATTCTAAGGCTAACTCAACTGTTCTTTCTCTTCTAATCTCTTCTCTCATACTTAAGCCATTAGCCGTAACGAAAGCATTGGTTAGTTTAACGGTAAGGCCTGCGCGAGTTCTCAATGCGTTGATCGTACTATTTAAATCAGCATCGCTAATGCTACCATCCAATTCAAACTTAGCTTCTGCCAAGATTAACAACACCTCTGCATAGCGGATAATATTCCTTTGAACAGTTGCATTACCATTGCTCGACCAATCTGCAGCGTCAAAACCTTTTTTACCTGCGTAGGCTGTTCTTGAGCCTAAAGAAGTTTGTGGAACCCATGGACGTTGATAAGAGGCCTCTCCAGCGCGATATACCAAAGTTGCTATACGTGGATCGCGGTTGTCGAGGATCGTATTATAGCTTGTTTCATTACCTTCTGCTACAAATAACGGAGACTTAGTTGCCGATGGGGTATTATCTGTATTCCAAGCTGGTAATCCATCGGTGTATAAATACTGACGGATTAGATTACGTGTTGGTGCAATTCTACCGTTCTCCAAATCGCGTGAAGTATTGTGGGTTAAAACGGTTAAGGCATATTGTTTCACAAGGATATTCTCGGTGTTCGATATCCCATCGCCTAAATGGGTAAATTCTCCCAAATAGTTTGGAAATAGCGTGTGGCCCTGTCCCATAACAGAAGAGGCAGCAGCAATAGCTACCTGTAAGTGAGCCTGATAACCGGCTACCCCGTGAAATTTACCTCTAGTGCCTTCATTTAGTCCCACTCTTGCTTTCATTGCCCAAGCAGTACTTTTGGTAATACGGCCGTATTGTGCAGCTGGTAAGGCAGCTCTAGTTGGCAACCATTGCGCCGCAAAATCAAGATCATCATAAATAGCTTTAACAACAGTTTCTCTAGGAGTTCTGCCCATTGTTAAATCAGGATCATCAACTTCCAATGTTCTAAGTACCAAGGGAACATCTCCATATTTTTCGACTAAGCCGGCGTAAGCATAGGCCCTAAAAAACCTTGCTTCGGCGAAATAACGGTTTTTTACGGCTTCGGTTACTTTAGCATTCCCCCCTTTTTCGAGAATATTATTGGCCGTTCTTATCATCACATAGCCATTACTCCAGTTTCCGTCGCTATTTGGCACACCTCTATTGCCAGTACTGATAGCATCAATTGCCTGATTGGTATTGTCATCTGCTCTATTATCCGGTCCGTAACCACCCATTAAATTATAAAGTCTATTTGCTGCGTTAATTAAATCTGTTTCTGTATTCCAATAGGCAGCATCAGAGAAGTTTGTTTCGGGCAATCTTTCCAGCTTTGTGCAACTTCCCAATAAAATTGCAGCAGTGAACGCTGAAAAAATCAATATTTTATATCTGTTCATCATAATTATAACTAAAAAGTAACATTTAAACCAACTGCATAAGAGCGATAGAATGGATAGGCCGTTGCACCTACCGCATTTGGAACTTCGGGGTCAAATACACTTAAAACTTTGGTACTCTCCCATAAATCCTGGCCTGAGAAATAAACTCTCAGATTTTGAGCATATTTCTTTTTGATAGGAATGGTATAACCCAGTTGTAAATTCTTTAACCTAATATAACTTCCGTTCTGCGTCCATCTATCGGATGGTTTATAGTTGTGATCACTAGTTTGGTACATCCTAGGGAACAATGCATCTGGATTTTCTGGGCTCCATCTATCCATGTGGATGGTCCAAGGCATATTTGCAGTTCCAAAAAATGGTGCCAGCGTTTCTGTTGCGATTAAAAATGATCTTTTTAAGGTTCCTTGAAAAGCAATAGAGAAATCGAAACCCTTGTAGTTTAAACCAAGATCGAAACCATAAGAATACCTTGCACTTGTACTTCCCAAATTAACAAGGTCGCCCGGATTTTCTGGGGTACCACCACCAGCATTGATTACCCCATCTCCATTTAGATCGAGATATTTAACATCTCCAGCTTTAGGGGTAGCAAAAAATGGATAGCTTACTTGCGCTTTATATGCTGTAGCTTCGGCATCACT
>DATJDT010000472.1:0-3307 GCA_035497275.1 Pedobacter sp. | reverse complement strand
CCTTCATATAGTAATGAGGTACCGTATTCGGCCTGCAATTTTACCAGCTCTTCCAAATGTATCGCAATCATTTTTTTATTGGCCGACACAACATTTTTTCCACTGCTTAATGCTTTTTTTACAATTTTAAAAGCTGCATCCGCATCATCAATCAATTCTACAATGGTGTTAATTTCTGGATTATCTAAAATTTCATCATGTGAGGTGGTGAATAGGGATGCAGGTAAAGTCCGTTTTTTATCAGCGTTTTTGATAGCAATTTTAACCACTTCCAAGTTTAGATTTTGACTGCGAATAATATCGTTCAGCCCTTGACCCACTACACCAAATCCAAATAATCCGATTTTAAGTTTCTTACTCATTTTTATTTTTTATTACACAGATAAAATTGATTTACCTGCTTTAAGTTTATTATGCTGTTCTATTTAATTTTATTATTTTCTTGTTGGCGCTTTCCTTTAAAAAATTTCCAATAATATTAGTAAGGCGATCAGTTTCAATTAGAAATCCATCATGACCATAAGCAGAGTTTATACTTTCAAATTGAGCGTCATTAATGTTTTCAGCTAAAAATTTTTGTTCACTGATAGGAAAGAGTACATCATTTTCTATCCCTATAACCAAGGTGTTAGATTTTACAGTGTTTAGTGCAGCTGTAATACTTTTTCTGCCCCTGCCAACATTATGGCTGTCCATCGCTTTAGTTAAAAACCAGTAGCTATAAGCGTTAAAGCGTTTACATAATTTTTCTCCTTGGTAATTTTGATAAGAAGCTGCTCTATAGCCTGTTGTTTTATCATTAACGCTTTCTAACTGTGTTGCTGCGTATGCCTCATACGTACGATAAGAGAGAAGTGCAATACTTCTAGCTACTTTTAATCCTTTTAATCCACCATCTGGTTGATTTGCATAAAAAGTTCGATCGGTCGCAATAGCTAAACGTTGACTTTCGTTAAAGGCAATTCCCCATGGTGAATGAACTGCATTTGTGGCAACTAAGATTAAGTTCTCAATTTGAATTGTTCCTGCTAAGGACCATTCAAGTGCCTGTTGTCCTCCTAATGAACCCCCAATCAATACCTTTATTTGGCTTATTCCTAAATGAGACGCTAGTAAATAATGAGCTGCTACTAAATCTCTGATTGTAAATTCTGGAAAAGAAAGATAATAGGGTAGGCCCGTTACTGGGTTTTCGCTTAAAGGATTTGAACTTCCATAATTAGAACCAATTACATTTGCACAAATAATGAAATGTTCTTCAGGGTTAAATAGCGCATTGTTCCCAAATAATCCTTTCCACCAATCTAATACATCTGAATTTGCAGTTAGTGCATGGCAAGCCCAGATTACATTATCTTTAGCTTCATTTAATTTGCCAAATGTTTGATACGCAATTTCAAGGTTGCGTAACTTTTTTCCGTTCTCTAATTTAAAAAGCTTAGGGTGTTTATATGTTGAGATAGTGCTCATGTAGTTTGTAATGTTAAATGTTGTAAGTTTTAGCTATAGCTAAAATGATTCAATGCAGCTTGATTGAAAGCCTTCCTAGTAAAGAAATAATGGAAGATTTTTCTGCTAGCACATGCTAAAGCACATACCATTATAACAGCATGCTACATTGAAAGAAACTGGCTTTTCGCTTAAGTTTGAAGGGTCGCTAATTAGCGAAATTGAATTGAAAGTTTTCATATCCTTTAAATTTATATTTCCAAATAACACCATGTTATCTGGTCAGGAATTGGCACCTTCTCCGGTTGGGAGGGTTGCCAGTGGGTCAAAGAGCCTGTCTCTCGCCACTTCTTTATAAATCAAAACCAATAAAAAAGGAATTGACTTTATATATTCAGCTTTCGCCAAATAATATTTCAAAGGTATAGATATTATTTTTTATCTACAAAATTATATTCTGATAATTTATCAACTAACTGAAAATGAGTTACATTTTTTAACGATTCACACGCCAAAAAGGCTATAGATTAATTAAATTTGCGCTAATGCACGCTTCAAGTCTTCTTTTAAATCATCTATATGTTCTAGTCCAACTGAAATCCGAATTAAATTCTGTGGTGTTTTCGTATCAGGACCTTCAACAGAGGCTCTGTGTTCTATTAAACTTTCTACGCCACCCAGACTTGTTGCTTGTGCAAAAAGATGTACTGAATTTACTACTTTTCTAGCACTATCAGCTCCACCTTTTACCAATATAGAAAGCATACCTCCAAAGTTTTTCATTTGTTTTTTTGCTATATCGTGCTGTGGGTGACTTGCCAGACCAGGATAGTATACAAATTCTATCTTTGGATGCTCTTCTAAATATTTAGCTAATTCCATGGCATTTTCACAATGTCCCTTTATGCGGTATGCTAAAGTTTTGATACTTCTAAGTAATAGAAAACAATCAAATGGGGATGGAACTGCTCCGCCAATTTGCTGCACATTTCTAATCTTCTCCCAAAAGGGGTTTATGGTAGCACTAGTTAACGAACCACCCAAAACGTCGCTATGTCCGCCAATATATTTTGTGGTAGAGTGCATTACAATATCAGCACCTAAAGTTAAAGGATTTTGTAATATAGGAGAGGCAAATGTACTATCGCAAGCAAGAATTAAATGATTTCGCTTACAAAGCTTTGCGATTGCCTCAATATCACTAATTTTTAATAGTGGGTTGGACGGAGTTTCAATCCAAATCAATTTTGTTTCTGGCTTAATATAAGCGTCGATGTTTTCTATCACAGTTAGATCTATAAAATCGAAACTTAAAGTTGCGCTAAACATACTTTGCAATTGCTTTTTAAAGCCCCAATACATATCATCGGGAGCAATGATGTGACTGCCGGGTTCCAATGCTTGAAATACAGCCATTCCAGCGGTATTACCTGAGGAAAATGTACAGGTGTCGGCACCAAATTCCAAAGCCGTAATTACACTTTCTAATGCAGATCGATTTGGATTGCTTACTCTGCTATACATATGACCACCAGGATAACCTCCATCTTCTGCTCTAAAAAATGTTGTAGATAAACTAATTGGCATGTTTACATCACCTGTGGATGCTTTCGGATTGTTTAGAGAATGAATGGCTTTCGTTTCAGGTTTCATATGTGAGGAATTATGAAAGCAAATTTAATCGATAAATAAGACAAATAAATTATTTTTGGCAAGATTTATGTAATCAAATACAAAATTAAATTATAAAATCATGAAAAGAATATTCTTAATAGCCAGCTTAGCCCTTGGCTTACTCATTACTTTAGATAGCTGCTCTCCAAAATCAACTGCAGGAACCGTAACCGCTAAACGGGGA
>DATJDT010000471.1:0-7672 GCA_035497275.1 Pedobacter sp. | reverse complement strand
TTTGCAGCGAATTGATAAAGATTTTGTGAAACAGATTTATGCAGCTTATGAAGCTGCAAAGGCAAAAGGATTATACAAAAATCAATATGCAATTAATACCGTTGCCGAATATTGGGCTGAAGGTACACAATGGTGGTTTTGGTCTAATTTTGCATTTAAGGATGGTGATACTATGGTACAATCTCCCGAAGATTTGAAGGCTTATGATCCCACACTTTATGCTTTGTTTGAACAAATTTATCCTGGGCATCACATTCCTGGTGACGTTTATTATAACAACAGCAATAGGAAGTAATTAAATTTGCCTTGAACGAGTGATTATCTTCCATATTAAGTTTTATGGATAATAGCTTTCAACTATTTCCAAATTTTACATTAAAACACCAATTTTAGTTGGTGTTTTTTGTTAATTTAGCGTTTTAAATGCTATTTTAAGCCCCAAGTAAATTAAACTAAATTTCATAAAGTTAATCCCCATTTAAATGAAACAATATTTTGGCATGGCTTTATTACTGGCGCTCGTTGCTTGTAATAACTCAGAAAATAAATCTACTGATACCAAAGACAGTTTAGCAAAACATAGCACAGATGTTTCTAGTGTAGCGGTGAGCTTTGAGGATGAACAGGTTAGCAGTATTTATGTAGACTACATCCGCTTAAAGGACGCATTAGTCGATTCAAAGTTTGATGAAGCCAAATCTGCAGCTAAAGCACTTGTGACATCTCTTAATAAACATGCTGGCTGTGAAAATACAGCTATTATTGCCGGGAAAATAGAAAATGCCAAGGATATAGCAGCACAGCGAAAGGAATTTACTTCATTGAGCGCTGATGTAATTGCTTTATTTAAGCATACTACCATTCATAAAGGTACTATTTATGTACAACACTGCCCTATGGCCAACAAAGGGGATGGCGGAGATTGGTTAGCTTCTGAAAAGAAAATACAAAATCCATATTATGGAAGTGAGATGATGGAATGCGGTGCGGTTTTAGAAGAAATAAAGGCGAAATAACGCGAATTTAAAACGGATTAACTATTTTTGTTATTAATAAAACTATAATTATATGTCAGATATTGCAGAAATTAAGATAGACGGAAAAACTTATGAATTTCCAGTTATAACTGGAACAGAAGGGGAGAAGGCTATTGATATTTCAAAACTAAGAGATTTAACAGGTCACATTACTTTAGATTCAGGTTTCAAAAATACAGGTTCTACAAAAAGCGCCATTACTTTTTTAGATGGAGAATTAGGCGTACTTAAATATCGTGGTTATCCAATTGAGCAGTTAGCAGAAAAATCTACTTTTTTGGAAGTAGCTTATTTATTGATTTATGGTAAATTACCAACTGCTACAGAGTTAAATGATTTACAAGCTGTAATTAGCCGCCATACTTTGATTCATGAAGACATGAAGAAATTTTTAGATGGATATCCTTCTAAATCTCATCCAATGGCTCAATTGGCCTCTTTAGTTTGTTCTTTATCTACATTTTATCCAGAATCGTTAAATGCAAATTCTTCGAAAGAAGAAATGAATTTAACAATGATCAAGTTATTAGCTAAATTTCCAACTATCGTATCTTTCATTTATAAAAAATCATTAGGGCACCCACTTATTTACCCGAAAAATAAATACGATTACGTAACCAACTTCATGCATATGATTTTTGGTCAACGTACCGAGGAAATTGAAATTGACCCGGTTGTAGTTAGTGCAATGAATACCTTATTAATTTTGCATGCTGATCACGAGCAAAATTGTTCTTCTTCTACCGTAAGGATAGTAGGTTCGTCTGACTGTAATTTGTATGCTTCGGTATCTGCTGGTATTTCTGCACTTTGGGGACCTTTACATGGAGGTGCAAACCAAGCAGTTATAGAAATGCTCGAGTTGATTAAAGAAGATGGTGGTGATACTGAGAAATGGATCAATAAAGCAAAGGATAAGAATGACCCTTTTAGAATGATGGGTTTTGGTCACCGTGTATATAAGAATTTTGATCCAAGAGCTAAAATTATCAAAAAAGCTTGCGATGATATTTTAGAAAAATTAGGGATTAATGACCCTGTATTAGAAATTGCTAAAAAGCTAGAGGAAGCTGCTTTAAGCGATCCTTATTTTATTGATCGCAAGTTATATCCCAACGTTGATTTTTATTCTGGCATTATTTATAGAGCTTTAGGCTTCCCAACAGATATGTTTACAGTATTATTTGCCTTAGGACGTTTACCTGGATGGATTGCACAATGGAAGGAAATGCATGAAAATAAAGAACCAATTGGCAGACCTCGTCAAGTTTATGTAGGTGATGTTGATATGGAATTTGTAGATATCGAAAAAAGATAGGGATTATTCCAAAGATTTTAAGCCGTTCTAGTTATTAGAGCGGCTTTTTTGTAGGTAAGAAATAGGCTTAAAATGAATACTGATCCAATAACTTGTGAGTTACAATGGTGAATACCTGCTTTTTCAATATATTTGAGAAACATTCAAGATATTAGTGATATGAAATTCGGACAAGTAGCAGACCCATCAATAATCGATTTTACCTTACCGGAAGACCATCTGGCAACAAGAGAAGTTTTAAATACACTAGGTGGAAAAAAGTTTCAGGCATTTGTTGGTTGTGCCAAATGGAACAAAACCGATTTAAAAGGCTTTTATCCAAAAGGGGTGAAGGATGAATTAAGTTATTATGCTACCCAGTTTAATTCTATCGAGCTAAATGCCACTTTTTATGGTATGCCAGATAAAGCTCAAATAATCACTTGGAAAGATAAAACACCAGCTGATTTTAAATTTTTCCCAAAACTAACAAATACGATTAGCCATTTTAAAAGACTAATCAATGTAAAGGAACCAATTTTGCAGTTTTGCGCAGCTATTAGCAACTTTGATGAGAAGTTGGGTATGGCTTTTTTACAGCTGCACGATAACTTTAAGCCAAAAGATTTTGAACGATTAAAAATCGTAATGAGTGAATTTCCAACACAAATACCCTTGGCAATTGAATTAAGGAATGAGGAGTGGTTTGCCAATCCCCAAATATTTAATGAGTTTACCTCGCTTTGTGAACAATACCATATATCCAATATCTTAGTTGATACTGCTGGGCGGAGAGATATGCTACACATGCGGTTAACAACACCTACGGCTTTTATACGTTATGTTGGCGCCAATGCTGAAAGTGATTATACCAGACTCGACGAATGGGTAGAACGAATTGTTGAATGGAAGAAACAAGGTTTGGAGAATTTATACTTTTTTGTACACCAAAATATCGAATTGGCATCGCCATTACTATCTGCCTATTTTACTGAAAAATTAAATAAAGCATTGGGCCTGGATCTAAATATTCCCGATAAACAAGAAGCACAAGCTAAATTGTTTTAAGTTGCTACATAATATATGATATTTATAACAACCATTTCGGCAACTTTAAGAGAAACGCCATAAAGCACAATAATCCAAATCATTCGCCAGATGGTAGTCGATGTTTTACGTTGGTAAAATATTTTTAGGCCTTTATACAAATACCAAAAAATCCAAAGAATAAGTGCTACCCCCAAAATTCCGCCTATGAAACCATCTGGAAATAAAAACCGCTTCATTGGTTGGATGATAATAGATACCAAGAAAAAGGCAGTCATGCCATGGATGGTAAATATTAAATGATCAAGATAGCGAATATTATTTTTCCTAAAATTGAGCATGATAAAGAACGCCATTAATGGCATGAATAAAAAATAAACTTTTGGTCTATTGTGGGCCAATTGTTCTTGGAGCAGCTCTGAATTCTGACCGATTTCGATGCTTCTCTTTTTATAATATCTTTCGAATACGTTGTCTCTTTCTAAACTTGGGAGTGTTTTTTGTCGGGCTAAATACGCGGAGTAAGTACTATCGTTTGCTTCAATATGGATGAACTGCAGTTTTTTGATAAACTTCTTCAAAGAATTTGATTTTTGTTTCTCATATTTCGTGTTTAGATCTCGTAATGCCACTTCCTGCTGTTTGAAACTTAATTGTCGGAATGCATTTTTGTCGAACCCTTCGTCAATAGCCTGTTGGGTTTTAGCGATAATCTCCTTTCCAACTAATCCGGATCCCGACAATGGGGTAGCAATGCTATCTAAGTTTGGTTTAGCCATTGCTTTTTTAGCCGTTGTAGACTTCTCCACTTCCTTGTGACCATCTGGCGTATACACTACCAAAAAGTAAAGAATTGAAACAAAGATATACATACTAACAGGATTAATATACCTTGCTCTTTTGCCTGCTAAATAGGCTAATGTAACGTCGCCCGGTTTGGAAATGAGGGGCTTCAGCGTTTGAAAAAACTTATTATCAAAATGAAAATAGTGAGCTATACTATGCGTTATAAATTGCCAAAAGCTCTCATTCAACTCTAAATTAGGTTGCCCGCAACTACTGCAATAATGTTTTTCAACCGTAAAACCACAGTTTAAGCAATTATCTTCTTTTCTATATTTACCAGCCGACATTTTTTTTGATCAAAATTATAATAATAGTAGCTTCAATTAAACCATGGCAAAACTAATTGCGATAACCAATAAGAAGCAAATCGTTAACACAACGTTATAACAAAAAGTTAAAAAGAACAATTTTAATACGGTAACCCATCTCGTACTTCCATAAAAAGTTCTCAGAGATCGATAAATATACCAGACCATATAAATCATACAGAGAAGAGAAAGCCATTCACTTATATCATAGGCGAATTTAAATAACCATTGCAGCAACATAGTGATCAAAATACTTAAAAATAGTGCCGAGTGTACATGAAATGAATAGATCAAGTGCTCATAATAATACTTTTTCTTGTTGATGTAAACCAACTTCAAGATCAAGGCGAACATTGGTAGAAGTAAGAACATCATTTTAGGTATATTATGTAGAAAATCCTCCAAGAATTTTTTCTTTGGATCTGGATATTTATTGAGTTCTATACTTTTTTTCGCGTAATAATGCCTTAAGAAATCATCTCTTTTATCTTTTGGTAAGGCTGCTTGTGTTTTTTCATAATCTTCCACGGTCGTATCTGAAGTTACCCAGTTACCACCCCATTTTTTTGAGCTTCCTACATTCCAACCACGAGTTCTTTGCTCCTTAGTCCCTCCTTTATCTTGTGAAATCTTCTTTGAGGTTCCAACTTTCCAACCAGAATCCTTACTTCGGTCGTTCTGGATCTCTAATTTAGCTTCCTTGATCAAACTATCTCTTAATCCATTGGTATTCGGAACATATTTTAGAGCTTGCTCAACTTCTTTTATTTCTATAGCCACCAAACTATCTTTTTGCGATGGTGTTAATTTTTTATCTTTTGGCGTAACCCCTGTCGTTTGCGTTTTTTTTAAATCCTTATTCTCCCCAAATCTTTTCTCACTCAACACAACCAAGAAAAAAACTATGCTAATAAAGATATAAAGTCGGATAGGGTGGATAAATGAAACCCTCTTACCCTCCACATATGCTTTGGTAAGCTTTCCTGGCTTTAACAATAAAGGTTTAATGGTGCCAAAAAATCGATGTTCAAAGTGGAAATAATCAGCTATGGCATGACTAACCATATGAAGTGCATCTTCTTTGACAACAATATTTTCTTGGCCACAATGAGGGCAGAAATTTTCTTCAACTATATGCCCACAATTAAGGCAGTCTTTTTCTTTTCTAAGCTTAAAAGCTGACATTTCTAACAATAAATTTTAATGAGCAATTGCTTCTTCAATGGCTGCAACATCTGCACGAGAATGTTTGTGCTTAAAGAAAAGCATAAATAGCACTGTAATAATCAGCGCATAAATTGTAAATGCTAACCAGATGTTATGCCAATCTTTAACTTCAAGTCCTCTACTTAGCTCTCCATTTGCTAAAACACTAATACCTTTGTCGCCCAAAAATTTAAGCAAATGTTGATCACTAGGTGGCGAACCTACATGTTCTGCTAGCGATTGGATATTTGTATAGGCTTGTGTAAAATATTTTTGGATCATCCAACCAGAAACAACGCTACCTAATACAGCACCAAAGCCATTGGTCATCATCATAAATAACCCTTGTGCTGACGAGCGAGTTTTAGCTGTTGTAGATGTTTCTACAAATAACGAACCTGAAATATTAAAAAAGTCGAATGCCATTCCATAAACAATACAAGAAAATACAATCATCCATAAATTACCTGCGGGATCACCATATGCAAATAAACCGAATCTAAAAACCCATGCCAACATGGCGATTACCATTACCTTTTTAATCCCAAATCGTTTCAAGAAAAAAGGAATAGCTAAAATAAATAAGGTTTCAGAAACCTGGGAAATAGACATAATAATTGTCGAATATTTGATAACGAAAGATTCGGCATATACAGGAAAAAGCTTAAACTCATCTAAAAAAACATCCCCATAGGCATTTGTTAATTGCAAAGCGCCTCCTAAAAACATCGAAAAGATAAAAAATAGCGCCATTTTATAGTTTGCAAATAACTTAAATGCATCCAAGCCCAGCTTTTGAGCAAAAGTAGATTTCTCTTCCAATAACTTAGAAGGTACACATTTTGGTAAGGTAAAAGCGTATAAACCAAGGGCTAATGCAGATATTCCGGCAATATAAAATTGATTGGCATTTGCCTTGCTTCCAGTTAAATTTGTAATCCACATAGCCGCAATAAAGCCTATTGTTCCCCAAACCCTGATAGGTGGAAAATCCTTAACTACGTCTAAGTTTGCCGATTTTAGTGTGGTATAGGAAATGGAATTACTTAATGAGATGGTAGGCATGTAAAAACACATGGCTAAAAATATCACCCAAAAAAACTCATTTGGGGTGTCTACCTGCGGAATATAAAATAGTGTTCCAGCATATAAGATGTGTAATATCGCATATAATTTCTCAGCGTTTATCCATTTATCTGCAATTATACCAGTAAGTGTGGGCATAAATAGCGATGCAAAGCCCATGGTGGCGAATATTAAACCAAATTGAGCACCATCCCATTGTTTAGTGCCGAACCAATAATTGGCAATGGTAATTAACCAAGCGCCCCACACAAAAAATTGCATAAAGCTAACTATAGTTAAGCGAAACTTAATATTCATAAAAATGTTAGTTTTAGTTAGTTAAAAGTAGCTGTAAGATATAACTATTTTGATTAATTAGCTAATCAATCAACTCTGCTAATTATAAAGAATTACGTTTAGTAATTTCGTCCCTAATTCTCGCAGCTCGTTCGTAAGCTTCTTCTGCTAAGGCTTCTTCCAGTTTTTGTTGTAATTCTTCGTCGCTCAGCGTTTGATAGCCCGAACCTTGAATAGAAGTATGGATTTCTTCAGTACTGTGTTCCTTCGCAATAGAATCCATATTTTCTAAAAATAGAAAGTCATTTCCTTCTATAACTATTCCAGCCGAAGATAAAATAAATTCGTAAGTATAAATAATCGCATTAAAACGCACAGCTAACGCGATGGCATCCGAAGTTCTAGCATCAATTTCTTGTATGTTTTCTCCATCACTACAAATTAATTTAGCAAAGAAAACACCATCAACTAAATTGTAAATTAATACTTCAAGAATTTGTATGTGATAAAGCGTGGCAAAACTTTTAAACAAATCGTGTGTAAGTGGGCGGGTAGGAGTCATCTTTTCG
>DATJDT010000470.1:0-4415 GCA_035497275.1 Pedobacter sp. | reverse complement strand
AAAAGACATGACCATTACGAACAAGGGTGTTGAGTTTGAATTAGATTACAGACATCAATCGGAGAATGGCATTACCTATCACATTGGTGGTAACATTACTTACATGAAGAATAAAGTAAAAAATTCGCCTTACTCTGTCATCCCTGCTGGTTCGGTTTCCGGTGCTGGTATTACTTCTTCAACTATTAATGGCTATATAAATGATCAGCCCATTGGAACATTCTTTTTAAAGGAATTTACAGGCTTTGATGCTGCAGGTTTAAGTACTTACCGCGACATAGATGGTGATGGCCTAATTACCGATAAGGATAGGGTTTCGGCAGGTACTGCCTTACCTAGTACCATTTATAGTTTCTATGCCAGTGCTGCATATAAAGGATTTGATCTTAGTATCAATTTTAATGGAGTGTCGGGCAATAAAACGTATGACTATACGCAAAATGTAAGCTTCTCTAAATTAAGGCTCGCTAAAAATGCGAATGCTACGAGAGAAGCCATTGCTAACCCAAGCGAATCGCTGAACAATGCAACGCCTGTAACTACAAGATATCTTAAAAGTGGTGCCTTCCTTAGATTGAATAATCTTTCACTAGGCTATAGTTTAAATACCAAAGACCTAGGAATCAGCAAATGGTTTTCTAACATCCGTTTGTCTGTAACTGGCCAAAACCTTTTTGTAATCACAGATTATACTGGTTATGATCCTGAAGTAAACATAGACCGAGCAATTAGTGGTGTTTCTTCTTATGGTATTGACTTTTTAAGTTATCCGAAAGCCAAGTCGTTCATCTTTGGTTTAAATTTCTCATTTTAAAACCGAAAAACAATAAAACTATTCATTAATAAATATTAGATATGAAGACGAAAATATTAATGCTGCTACTAACTTTTATGGTGATCACTGTTACTTACAGTTGTACCAAACTTGAAGAAGATGTACTCGATGAATCTTCGGTGGCTGGCCTAACAGACAAACAACAGGCTGAGGGAATAATCGCACCTGTTTATGCAAAACTAGAGGATATCTTTACCCATACCAATTATTTTGCACTACAGGAAATCTCAACCGATGAAGCAATTCTGCCTTTTAGAGGTGGCACTGATTGGGGTGATAATGGTATCTATATTCAATTGCACCAGCACGAAAACATCAGCACAGATGTGAACGTAAAAAATACCTGGAATAATATCTTGATAGGCCTATCAAGAAGTGTTACAGCCATTAATGCACTGCCAGCTAATCCAGATGCTAGTGCTAAACTATTTCTTGCTGAAGCAAGAGGCATGAGAGCTTATTACTCATTGCTGATGTTAGATCTTTATGGATTGATATTCGTAAAAGATAATATAAATGAAACATCGAAAATATTAAGAGGGGAAGCGGCTATTGAATATATTAAATCAGAGCTCCTTGCGATAGAGCCAATCGTTGAAACAACCACTGGCCCTGGTAGGATAACCAAAGGGGCCGTATGGGGATTACTTGCCCGCCTTTATTTGAATGCGGCTGTTTATAGAGATGTGTATGCTACCTCATTTACGTTTAAACCTGAGGACATGGATAAAGCGATAGAATATTGCACCAAGATTATTTCTTCTAGCCAATATAATTTAGCTGCCGATTATTTCTCTATTTTCAATGATAATAACCATACCAATAAGGAGTTAATTTTCGCGGTCGACCAGCGTGCAGATTTAAATGGTCATAACCGTATGGGCTATTTCTCGATTTCAGGAGATCAATTCCCATTGCCTGCTTATACTGGTGCTAATGGAACAGATGGGCCAGGCATCACATCCGACTTTTACCGTACTTGGGTAAATGCCTATGCTCCTATTGATCCTGCTGCGGCCGACCCCCGCTTTTATAAACAAAATCTCCCTCCAGCTACAGCTTGTGTTGATGCTGCTAATTTTAACATCAACCGTGGGATATTAAGAGGACAACAATATGGATTAATAAGAAGAAACGGTGTATTCTTAAAATGCCCAGATGGCAAAATGCAAGTGGATAAACTTTTTTATGACACCCGCAGCAAGCCTACTTTAGAGGTAAATTTCACGGAGAACATTGATTATTCTGTTGCTGGAAGTAACTATAATACTGGATATAGGGTACATAAATATGAGTTCAGCAAAACCTCTGTAAGTGGAAGGAATTTTGGGGAACATGATATTATTATCCTTCGTTTAGCCGATATTTATTTAATGCGTGCGGAAGCAAAACTGAGAAAAAATGATGCTTCTGCTTTAGCTGATGTGAATATTGTTAGATCTTCTCGTACCGCTACCACTCCTGCTGCACCACTCCCTGCCATCACACTCGATCTTTTATTCCGCGAAAGAGGATTCGAATTCTATTGGGAAATGGTTCGACGTACAGATATGATCCGCTTTGGAAAATATGAAGGCACATGGACTGAAAAAACAAATACCGATAAACGAAAAAGAATTTTCCCTATTCCTCAAACGGCGATAGATGGAGCCTCTAATTTACCGGGATATTTAGTACAGAACCCTGGTTATTAAAAATAAATAACGAAGTAAAGGCTGTTTCAATAATGAAGCAGCCTTTTTATTTTTCTAGCAAAAGCTAATATTCGAAATGTTAAATTGTTTTAATAGCTTTACTAGCACGTTCTGTTGTAAACACCTTTCATTAATTGCACATGAAGCATTGGTATCACAAAATTAACCCCTTATTGGCACTTTATGTAAAAACTGTGCTTGTGATAGAAGGTTTCTCTGAAGATAATTCCAACGCTTTGCCAATTTTCACGAATGGCATGTCTGCATTGCTCTATCGTTCTAGAAAGGATGAAAAGGGCGCGGACTGTAATATACAACTAACATTAACCAGCAGTACGATTCCTGCTGATTTCTGGATGATAGGAAAAAAAGAAACCATTATCGCTTGCTTCTTTAACCCATTTGTATTGGCCGCTTTATTTAACGTAGATGTCAAAATACTAAAAGAAGATTTGGTTGACTATGGCGCTTTAAGTCCGCACAAATTTAATGCGCTTAAAACACAGTTAATGTATGCCGATTCTACAGCAGAAAAATTAACAGTACTAGAAAACTTACTCATAAAGCAAGTGGCGCAAAATGGTATGGACTGTGAAATTATACAATATGCAACTAACAAAATTATATACACTCATAACAAAGAAGTTTTAACCGAAATCCAGGAAGAGCTCAATCTCACCGAACGGACTTTTCAAAGAGTATTCAAGAAATTTGTTGGGATTACCCCTACGCAATATCGGCGCATCTGTCAGTTCCAACTTTCTTTTGGACAATTAAAATCAAAGCAATTTGATAAAATAACCGATGTAGCTTTTGAAGGTGGCTACGCTGATCAAAGTCATTTTATCCGTTCATTTAAAGAATTTACGCAAACTACGCCTAATGATTATCTCCGAAAGGGACTTCCAGCTAAATCCAAATAATGTCGGTTTTATACAATCTTATAGAAAGCACTTATCCTAATTTTGAGTATGAAAAAATCAATTACCCCTTGTTTATGGTTTAATAACCAGGCAAAAGAAGCAGCAACATTGTATTGTTCTGTTTTTACTCATTCGAAAATTACTTCACAGTCGCCAATAGTAACCGAGATTGAAGTGCTCGGACAAAAATTTGTGCTACTTGATGGCGGACCGATGTTTCAGCCTAATCCGTCCATTTCGTTTTATTACATCTGCGAAGAGGAACAAGAACTTGATCAGATCTGGAATGCGTTTCTAAAAGAAGGCAAAGTGATGATGGCGCTAGAGAACTATCCCTGGGCAGAGAAATATGGATGGATAGCAGACAAATTTGGCGTTTCATGGCAGCTTGCACTAGGAAAAATAAGTGATGTTGGGCAGAAAATAACTCCTTGTTTAATGTTCACTGGAGCTGTGTATGGTCGTGTTGACGAAGCGATAGCGCATTATGCTAGTATCTTTAAAAACCCAAAAGTTGACGGTATTCTTCGTTACGAGGCAAATGAATTGCCAGATGAAGAGGGTAAAGTAAAACATGCACAGGTTAACCTAGATGGTCAAAAATTAATGTTAATGGAAAGCAACCTAAACCATGGCTTTACATTTACGGAAGGTGTTTCCTTAACAATTTATTGCGAAACACAAGAAGAAATAGACTACTACTGGTATAAACTTAGTGAGAATGGCGCAGAAAGTATGTGTGGCTGGTTAAAAGATAAGTTTGGGGTGTGGTGGCAAATTGTGCCGACTGTTTTAGGGGAAATCATGAGCGATCCTGCCAAGGCTGGAAAAGCTGCACAAGCATTTATGCAGATGCGGAAACTAAATATTGAACAAATCGTTCAAGCTTCGATCTCGTAATTGAAAATCTAGCTTTTTTAGATATATTCGTGCATCCCGATAAAACACTTATATGGCCAAACT
>DATJDT010000469.1:0-5319 GCA_035497275.1 Pedobacter sp. | reverse complement strand
AGAAATTCTGACCGCCCCAACCGCCACTTACATTACTATGTTCTTTTGCGATATAGATAATACATATGGCACCAACAATTACGAGTATACGTAAAATATTCTTAGACAACTTATAAAGCAGCAAAATGTAAAATATATTCGCAACATATTCCCAAAATAGCGACCAAGCTGGAGCGTTAAGGCTAAACAAATTGGTATAGCGTTCTTCCATTGCTGGGTAAGGAATTAAAAATACTGAGCATAAGAAAATAACGGCTGTTTTGCCAAAGCCGTAGATACTGTATAAACTGCTAAATGGGTCAACTAAAAAGGTTATCAAACCTAATATTGACCCAATAATAACCAATGGCTGCAATCGGATTAATCTTAGTTTAACAAATTGCCAAAAACTAAGATCCTTAGCTCTATTATCATAAGCATAGGCAATTACAAACCCTGACAAGCAGAAGAAGAAATCGACTGCTAAATAGCCATGGGCTATCACATTGTCATGATAATCTGCTATCGCGATTTCCATAAAATGAAAAATCACAATTATTAACGCAAGAATTCCCCTTAAACCATCTAAAATTTCAAAATGCTGTTTAGTTTTTAACAGATTAGTATCATTATTCATAGGCGGCAAAGGTAACAATTTAGCTTAAAAAAAAGCCTTCAGAGTAATATCTAAAGGCTTTTTAAAATTTAAGGAAATAATTTTAATTGATGATAATACTTCTAGCTTGACCAGCTGCCCCTCCTCTATTATTACCCATTCCTCTCATTCTGCTCATCATGCTTTCCATTTTTTTCTGATATTCTTCTTGTGTAATTGGTGTTGCTTTTTTAGGAGCAGTCACATCCTTAGTACTTACACCTCTATATTCGATACTGGTAGCTACAGTACTATTACCTTTATTCTCTAAAGCTAAAACCGCACCTTCTGTCCACATATTTGGATTAGGAGAAAAATTGAAACCTAGATCAGTGGTATACCAAACTGCTGTTTCATCAACAATGTCTTTATCCATATCTAATACTTTTGCCTTACGAATAGATTTAATGATTACTTTCTTACAATCAAAACCTAAGATTTTTTTCGTCTCTTCAGTTTTAACAACCTCTAATGTTGGAGGACCAGGTAAAAATTGTACGGCATTCTGACTCGCTGGTGCACCTGCATTGTTTCCGCCTTGTCTTTGTCCACCGCCCATATTTAATTGAGGGGGATTAGCAACCGCTAACTTGCTCTGCATAACGTAAGTGGTATCGCTTATATCAAAAACTTCTACTAATTTTTGATCAGCAAAAGTATAATAATATTCTCTAGCGCCACCGGCACCGCCAAAACGCATCATCATCCTACCCATTCCGCCGCCGCCACCGCCACCATTACTATCTTCTGTTTCAACAACGGGCATATAACTTGCACTTGTTGCAGTAAATAATAATTCGAAACTACTCTTCATCGCCTTCGGCATACGAGCCCTCATTTCATCATTTAATTGCATACCATTAGCAGTAGCCAAAGCAGCAGGATCTACCGTAGTTTCAAATTGAATTGCTCCGGATGTCTTTTTTTGAGCACTAGCTGAGAGTGTAAATGCAAATAAGCCAACAAAGGCTATGATAATCTTTTTCATTTTTTACGAATGTTTAATCCTACAAATTTACCTTAGTTTTTTAGATAATAATGTTAAAAAAGGTTAATTTCTTTGTGACAATGCTTAATAGTCAAGCCAGCCATTAGCTAGCACATCAGCAAGATGCATGGTTTTTAAAGGAATATTATTTTTTTTGATATAACCTTCTAAATGCATTAAACAAGATAGATCCGTAGAAATCACATATTCTGCATCCATGGCCAAGGCGTTGTTAACTTTTTGTTCGGCCATGGCCGATGAAATTGCGTCAAATTTAACGGCAAAAGTACCTCCAAAACCACAGCACATATCGGTATCAACCATTTCTACCATCTCCAAGCCATGAACTTTTGAAAGCAGTTGTCGGGGTTCTTCTTTAATTTTACATTCGCGTAAACCGCTGCATGAATCGTGATACACAGCCTTACCTTCCAGCTCAGCCCCGAAGTAATCCCGTTTTAGCACGTTGATTAAAAAATCAGATAACTCAAAAATATTACCTTGTAAAGTTCTACAGGTATTATGAACTATTGTATTGGTAAACAAATCATTATATCCATTTTTAACCATACCTACACAAGATGCAGATGGAGCAACAATATAATCACTTGAAGAAAATTCGTTTAAAAATTTATTACCTATTTCTTTGGCCTGTTCCCAATAACCAGCGTTATAGGCGGGTTGACCGCAACAGGTTTGTTTAGCGTTATAACTAACCTCACAGCCAGCCTTCTCTAAGAGTTTAACCGTATTAAAAGCGGTTTCTGGATATAACTGATCTACAAAACACGGAACAAATAATTCTACCTTCATCAATAATCTAAGGGTTAATGTTGTTAGCTATTTTTAACAACGACTGTTTTCGGCGCTACGCTTCTAACAAAAAACAAAAATAGCAATCCTAAAACAAAAAACAGCGCTAAAGCAATAACAGAATTGCGCATGCTGCCAGTAATTTCCTCAATATAGCCAAAACTAAACATCCCAAAAACAAGTGCAACTTTCTCCGTTACATCATAAAAACTAAAATAAGAGGTATGATCTGGGCTTTCTTGCGGTAAGAATTTTGAGTAAGTAGAACGTGACAAAGACTGTATTCCTCCCATTATCAACCCTATAACTCCAGCGAGTGCGTAAAATTGAAATTCTGTATGGATAAAATATGCAGCAATACAACAGCCTATCCAAATGGTAACAACTCCAATAAGTACATTGATATTGCCATATTTTTTTGTGGAAAGATATGACATTAACATTGCACCGGGTATAGCCACAATCTGGAGTAATAAAATAGTCCCAATCAATTTTTCAGTCGATAAGCTAAGCTCCTTTTCTCCAAATATAGTTGCCACCAACATTACTGTTTGCACACCCATTGAATAGAAAAAGAACGAAAAAAGAAAGCGTTTTAAATAAGACATCTGCTTTACGTTTCCCCAAACTTTCTTCAACTCAGAGAAACCACTTATCATTACATTTCCTTGCGGAGACTTGAAATTAGGGCTTCCTTTAGGAAGATTTTTAAAAGGAATTTGGGCAAATACCATCCACCAAACCCCAACCATTAGAAATGATAACCGTGCAGGTACAGATCCATCAACTATACCAAACCAGTCTGGCTTAAACACAAAAACAAAACAGATAATCTGTAAAATGATGCTGCCTATATAACCATAAGTAAAGCCTTTAGCGCTTACTTTATCTTGTTCTTTGATGCTGGCAATTTCAGGTAAATAAGAGTTGTAAAATACTAAGCTTCCCCAAAAACCAATAGCCGCTAAAATAAATAAAACGACACTAATTTCTAAGGTCTCCAATTTGAAAAAGAACAAACCACAACAAGCTAATGATCCCAAATAGGTAAACATTTGCATAAAGATCTTTTTATTCCCCCTCGTATCGGCTATTGAAGAAAGTATCGGGGAAATAATGGCAATAATTAAAAATGCGACCGCCATTGCGTAGCTGTATAACGCAGAGTTCACAAATTTAAATCCTAAAAAAGTAACGTAATCTATAGTACTATCATCTTTATCTGAAGTGATAATTGTATAATAGGCAGGAAATATAGTCGAAGTAATGACCAAATTATAGGCAGAATTTGCCCAATCAAAAAAAGCCCAAGAGCGTATTACTTTTTTATTGTCTTTCTGTTGCATGCGCTAAAGTATAGAAAATTGTTGAAAGTTCAAGAACGCTAAATTCTTTGCGTTAAACGTTAAATATAGTACTTATTTCCGTCGTTTTTAATCTTACCTGCGTCAAGCAAATCTCGTATTCTTGCAATCCTATCATTTTCTTTTCCAACATTTATTTTAAGCACCAACTCATCAAAATGATAAGGTTGGTTTTGGAGATGGCTAATGATCTCGAAATCGATTTGATCATTCAACTGCGCTAAATCCGCTATTTTTCGCTCTGCTAGGCAAACGTCACAAAATCCACATGAGCCTGCTTGCTCTTCACCAAAATAATGTAATAATTGCTTACTTCTACACTGATAGGTTTCTGAATAGGAAAGAACAGCATTAATTTGGTCATTTTGGATCTGCTGCCTCAATTCAATATATTTAACATCGATGTCTAGGTGTAATTGATCGGCCCTAGGCAAGATAAACTGCAATTGTGGTTGATCTGTTTGTGGTAAATAAGAGAGTATTTCTAATTGTTGCAATTTATTTAAATGTCCTACTACATCATTAAAAGAAATCTTTAAACGCTTAGCCAGGTCAGATTCTTTGATTTTCACATAACCATCGAATGCTCCTCCATAAGATCGCTGAATTGTTTTAATGAGATTATCATAGCCTAGATTTTCAATTTGAAAACGATAAACATCTTCGTGATTTGCCGTAAACATTAGCCTAGATTGCAAATAAATATTCTCAGATAAAACGAGGTATCCGTCATGTTCTAAAAACTTAAGGGCCGCTAAGGTTTTAATTACACCTAATTTAAATCGCTTACAAAAATCTGCTAAGTCAAACTCAAAATTGAGCCCTTCACCAGCGCCAAAGGCTAATTGAAAATAGCTTCCCAAATAATGGTAGGTTTTCTTTATTTCATCAACGGTTGGAAAACTATCCTTATATTTTGCTTTAAGCATTAATTGATCAGATTGATTGGCTAGTAAAATCGCAAATGCTCTCTTCTCATCTCTACCTGCCCTTCCAGCCTCCTGATAATAGGCTTCCAAACTATCAGGCAAATCTAGGTGGATTACAAATCGAACATTAGGTTTATCAATGCCCATCCCAAAAGCATTTGTCGCCACCATCACCCGAATAATATCGTTTTTCCAGTCCTCCTGCTTTTTAAATCGAAGTTCTTTCTCAATACCTGCATGGTAAAAATCAGCCGAGATACCATTTCGCTGTAAAAAGGAAGCTATATCTGCTGTTTCACGCCTATTTCTAACATAGATTAACCCACATCCTTTTACATTTTTAATAATTTCGATCAGCTTTTTATGTTTATCCTCTAAATCAAAAACTACGTAACTTAAGTTCCGCCGTTCAAAACTTTTAACAAAAACATGGGCATTTTTAAAGGCAAGTTTAGCTTGGATATCTTCTTTAACAAAAGCTGTAGCAGTAGCTGTAAGTGCCAACACTGGCTTATCTGGATGAATTTCACGCAGGGAACTTAATTGTAGATAAGGAGGTCTAAAATCATAACCCCATTGAGAAATGCAATG
>DATJDT010000468.1:0-12946 GCA_035497275.1 Pedobacter sp. | reverse complement strand
CGCCTAGCCCAAAGTTGATATATTGTTTACTATTTATCCAATTACTATTATTTGCGCCATCTTTTGCTGTAAAATAGTAACGGATACTTGAACCTGCAAGCTTTACATCAGCTCCCGACATGGAAATGATAGTCGGCGAGATAGCCTGCGGTAACTGATCGAACACTGCTGCACTTAAGCTAGCCTGTTTTGTAGCAGACCAATTTTTATAGGCTTCGGCTACTAGTGGTAGTGTATAAGCATGGTTGTAGACAATCAATGAAGCAATTGCACTTTTATGACCATTTGCATAAATCGTAAATCCATTCTCGCCATCTTTCGACATCTCAACTCCATTTTTATGATTGAGTATACCGTTGATATAAGTTTTGTGTGAACGCCCATCAAAAGTACTTATTACCTGTTGCCAATTACCTACGCCCTTAACCTTAAGAGCCTTCGCCAACTTAGTTCCAGTTTGTGGCCAAGTCATTACTACGTCTCCCAATACTTGAGCAACAATCGTGTAAGGAGCTTTGCCGTTTAATACCTCTGGTGCAGTTCCATCAAAGCCCACCTTAGCCCCATTACTTATATTAAGTGCAATTTTCCCTTCCATATCTTCAAGTGTTGCTGAGCCTGTTGTTGGCACTAAGTTCCCGCCAGCAAAACCTTCGTTTTTCCAATTTTTAAGCTTGCCATAATCAAGTGAAGAAGTTTCAAAATAAAATGCCGCCTCCGAATCAGTATTTTCAGCTGCCATTTTCTTTATTTCAGTTGTCGTTAGCGGAATGTCATAGAGTTTTAAGGACGCTAATGCACCTGAGAAATAAGCATTTCGATCGGTAGTAGTACCAATATTAAACTCACTAAGACGGTTGATAAATAACATTTTTCGCTCTTCAGTATCCAAAACGCCGTCCACATACAACCTCTCCATTGTACCGTCGAACACGAGTGCTATATGATGCATTTACCAGCATCTGGTAATTTTTTATAAGGCATATCGGGCCAACCCATGTGTGCCACGGCACCCCAGTTTCTGTTTCGTCCATAGCCTACAGTCGCATTTGTTAAATCTACTCCCCCACGTTGTGTCCAAGATATAATAGGTTCTTCGTCGGCGATATCTGGATTATAAACCCACATTGCTGCGGTAAAACTACTATTACCACTTAAGGAACCCGGAGCTTTAAAACTCGATTTAAGGGAAGATTTGCCAGCAAATACCAAAGCCTTTTTGCCCCCAATAATTTCAACAACAGGAGCTTGTGCATTTTCTGTCGCGAAAGAACCCTTTATTTTGCCACTGTTAGTCCATTCCCGAATACTGCTTCCGATTTTTAAGGCTTTCGTGCTCAAATCTACAATTAACCCTTGAGGCTTATAACTACGATGATCTGCTAAGTTCTTAGTGGTTGTAACCGCATTGGGGCGATACTCATCGTTATCGAAAACTTTTAAATTCCAAACAGCTTTGTTGAGGCCTGGATATTCAGTATCGGTAATGGTTAGCTTAAGATAACGAGCCTTTACATTGCCAAAATCGATAACCGGACTTCCATGTTTTGTATTCCTTGTTTTATCTGCGTATACTTTCCATGTTTTACCATCAACAGAATAATCAATTTTATATTGATAATACCATGTGGCATATTCAAATTGGGTATGGATGCTCTTCACGCTCTTAACAGCACCTAAATCTAGCTCCAACCAAGAAGAAACCGTATTATTTTTTGGTTTCCATAAAGTTCCATTATTATCATCAAAGGCAAAACTTGGCTTAAAATCTTCACTATAAAAAGAAGATGCTTTAACTTTTGCTTTAAAAGCCAAGTTAGCATGTGGATTACTGTTTTTGGCTAGATAGCCAACCCCTTCATGTGTAGGATTAATTTTAACAATATTTCCTTCTGCATCAAATTCCATCTTATCGGCAACAACTTGTCGGTGATAGCCCCCTTCATTATTGGGATTATTGTGCCTATGATAGATCATGTAAAAATCGTCACCTTGCTGTAAAACAGATTGATGGCCAGGTCCATGTACGGTACCATCGGCATTGGTAGCAAGAATTGGATTGTTCTTCCCGAAAACAAATGGACCCATTGGCCCTGTTTTGCTCATTACATACTGGACCCGATAAGTACCATCTTCACAACGCCCAGAAGAATAAGTTAAATAATAGATCCCATTCCGTTTAAACATAAACGGTGCCTCGAAAAAATCCTTCGCAACCGTATTGGGTATTTGTGCAAGCTTGTCGAAAGACTTCATATCAGCATTCATTAGGCCCACCCCACAACCATGGTTTGGATAAATTCCCCAGGTACCCCAGTACATGTAAAACTTGCCATCATCGTCTCTAAATGTTTGCCCATCGAGCGTAATTACATTAGGCACTAAAAAGTTAGGTACAATTGGCTTACCTGGAGGCAGTAAGGAGGTCCACGGACCTACTGGCGTATCGCCAACAGCTCCGAAGATTTCTACAGGCTGACAATAATAAATATAATATTTGCCATCATTGCCTTTCGTTACATCAGGCGCCCAATAATGATGGGTAGTTGGCCAATTCATATCTTGGAGAGACCAGTTCACAAAATCTTTGGACATCCATACCTGCGAGGGGCCAAAACCTCCTCCATTCCCATCAGTGGTTGCATAGATGTAATAGGTATCGCCAAATTTTTTAACGGTAGGGTCGGCAAAATACCCTGGAATAATAGGATTTCCTTTGCCTGGTTGTTGATGTGTTTGCGCAAGCAAAGGTGTACTGAAACAGAACGAAATTAATAGAAATAGGTATCGTAACATAAGTTTTGTTATTTAGGAAGCGGCATTCGTACCTCGCAATGACGTTAACGTGTTGCAGTTTGATTATTTCGGCTAGGTAGTTCAATGTTGAGCAAATGCTTAATAAAAAACTCTCTCTTTCTACGTCTTCCATAGGTACCACCATCACTATGTCCCATTCCAGGTATTGTTAAAATTTCGAAATCTTTATTTGCTTTAATCAGTGCATCTCCCATGCGGTAAGTCGATTCAGCTGGTACATTCTCATCCGCTTCACCTACGATCAATAATAAATCACCCACGAGTTTATGTGCGTTGGTGATATTAGATTGTTCAGCATAATGAGGGCCAACCGGATATCCCATCCATTGCTCATTCCACCACTGCTTGTCTACCCGGTTATCATGACAACCGCAGGCTGATACTGCCGTTTTATAAAACTCAGGATGGAACAATAAAGCACCCGCAGAGTTTTGTCCACCAGCAGATGTTCCATAAACACCAACCCTACTAATATCCGCATAAGGATACTTTGCATTCATTGCTTTCATCCAAGCAATTCGATCGGGAAAACCAGCATCAGCTAAATTTTTCCAAGCCACATCATGGAAGGCCTTTGAACGATTTGCAGTACCCATTCCATCAATCTGTACCACGATAAAACCTAATTCCGCAATGCTTTGCATTTCACTTACCGGCATAAAGTTTTTGGGTACAAAGCTATCCTGCGGACCAGCGTAAATATTCTCTATTACCGGATATGTTTTATTGGGATCCAAATGGGATGGCCTACAGATCACCCCATAAATAGCTGTTACGCCATCTCTTCCTTTTGCCATAAACGGCTCGGGTAATTTTACCTCTGTTGCAAGATATGCTTCAGTAGATCCTCTTTCAACCTCCATTAACTTTTTACCATCGGTAACACGCCTAAACTCCATTACCGGAGCAATGTTTACCTGAGAATAAGTATCAATGTAAAACTTCTTGTCAGGCGTATAAACTATGCTATGATTTCCTTTTTCTGGTGTCAGATCTATCATTCCCTTTCCATCAAAGCCAATGCGATAATAATGAATATCATAAGGGTCTTCATTCGCATTTACACCGCTCGCCCTAAACCAAAGCTGACGCTTCACATGATCCACACTATCTACATTACGCACTACCCAATTTCCTTTGGTAATCTGCTGTTGCTTACCAGTTAAGCCGTTTACCAAATAAACATGCTGCCATCCATCCTGTTCACTTGTCCAAATAATCTCGTTCGTTTTAGGCAAATAACTTGTAAATACTCTATTTTGGTAAATAAACGTATTCGTTTTCTCGTCTACTACATTTCTTGTTTTGCCCGTTTGAGCATCAACTTCAATGATCCTGAAGCGCTGATGCCCACGATCTGTTTTTTCGTAGGTATAAAATCTATTATTCCCTTCTCTCCATTGAAGTCTGGGTGGGCCATTTAAATCTAGTATATCAGTTTCTACTTTATGCTGCTTCTTTGATGCAATGTCAAAAACGTAAGGTTCATAAGTGCTAAACTCATCGCCAGGTTGTGCATAGGGTCTGGTTTTTAACTGACCTCTAGTTGTACCGTCAACCGAACTAAGGATATAACTAATTTCCTTTGTTTTAACAGGATGGCTTTTATAAGCTACAATCGTTTTGCTGTCGGGCGACCATACTCCATATCCGTATGGATTTTCGGCAGTACCATCGGTTGTTAACTGTGTTTGCGCACCGGAAGCTAGCTCTTTGATAAATAGATTTCCTCCTTGAAAGGCTATTTCATTTTTTCCATCGGGGGATTTTAAATTGGGACCAAACCTACCGCGACCTCCTCTATCCTGAAAAGAAGGTCTTCTATTGTAATTGGTATATAAAGTATCCGCAGTTGTTGTGGCTGCATAGCTCGCTAAATTAACCTGGTACCATTTCCCTTCGGTCTTCAATGTTAACGATGTTGCGTTCTTATTAAAAAACATTTCGCTTATCTTAAGTCGTGCTGGCTCTTGCTTTTTTCCACTTGAAGCTTCCAACGTTTGGGCAAGCCTGCTATGATCAAAAGCTGTTTTCTTTGTTCCAGCTATCGGGTTTACGAAAACATATTCCCAATTTCTTCCAGGTAAATTCTTTCTATAATAAAATGATGTTTTATCTTCTTGCCAAAAGGGAATAATACTATTATTAGCGGCAACGTTCCTTAACGCCGTGTCTAAAGAACTGGCTCTCTTCATCAGATTTAAAAATTCATTCGTCGAAGGTTTAAAAGGCTGAAGATTGGTTTGCTGTGCATTTGCATAAAACCCGGCGGTAAACACCCAAAAAAATAGGATGGGTTTTAAATAAAAAATCTTGTTCATATGAAGGTTAATGTTGGTTGGCTTTTTTATTAAAGAAATTAACCAAATAATACACAGGGATTCCTATCAATGTTATGATTAAGCCTGGCCAGGTAAATTTTGGTTTAAAAATAATGAGCAACGTGCAAAAGGCTAAGCCCATGAGTATATAAATAATTGGCAAAACTGGATAGCCAAATGCTTTATAAGGCCGATCTGCATCAGGGCGTTTTTTGCGGAGTATAAAAATTCCGAAAATAGTAAGCATATAAAATAGCACCACTACAAATGAAATCATATCTAATAAATCCCCATACTTACCACTTAGGCACCATAAGCATGCAAAAAGGCATTGAATCCATAACCCAAAGCCAGGTACAGCATTCTTGTTTAGCGTTCCAGCTTTTTGAAAAAACAAACCGTCTTTTGCCATTGAATAGTATACTCGGGCACCGGCCATAATTAATCCATTATTGCAGCCAAATGTAGATACCATAATCATTAAGGCAATAATGATGGTTCCAGATGTACCAAAGATGAAATTTGCAGCCGACACAGCTACGCGATCTTTGTCGGCATAAGCAATGTCATGTAGTGAGAGTACGCCAATGTACATCATATTAGTTAATACATAGAGCACAGTAACGATTAAGGTTCCCAATGCTAAACTTAAGCCTATATTTTTAGCAGGATTTTTAATTTCACCTGCAATAAATGTCACATTGTGCCATGAATCACTACTAAAAATTGAGCCAACCATGGCTGCAGCAATAGCTCCAAAAGCAGCTAGCGTGGTATAGGAACCTAAGCTTCCATCGATGGTTAATGGCGCCAATGTCCAGCTATTTTGCCAATTTTTTTCCCATATACCGCTGTCTAAAAAAAACAAGCCAAAAACTATTAAACCAAAAAGGCTCAACAGTTTCGTTAAAGTGAAGGTAGTCTGAATGACTTTGCCACTATTTACTCCCCTGCTATTGATATAGGTTAAAACGATGATTACCCCAATAGCTAATATTTGAGCAGGAGAAATAGTGAGAAATCCTAAATCAAGGAAAACCAAATCTTCACTAAATGCTGGAATTAAATAAGCCGTAAATTTTGCAAATGCAACACCCACAGCGGCAATTGTTGCAGTTTGTATGACGGTGAAAAAACTCCATCCATATAAAAAACTAACCAATGGATTGTAGGCTTCTTTAAGATAAATATATTGTCCGCCCGCCTTTGGAAACATCGAACTCAACTCGCCATAGCTAAGCGCCGCTGTAAGGGTCATAAAACCAGTAATCAACCAAACTACAAGTAACCAGCCAGAACTGCCCACATTTCTGGTAATATCGGCACTTACAATAAATATCCCCGAACCTATCATGCTGCCCGCAACGAGCATGGTAGCATCCATTAACTTAAGAGAAGGCTTAAATTGTACTGTTTCTTTCATATTGTTTGGTTTGTTGGTTTAGTTAGTTGATTGGTTTTTAGTTTTGGCCTTACTTAAAATCGTAAAACTTCCATTGTGTATTAAAATCTCTTGTTAATGGCTGGTTAATAAAGGTGGCTCTAACCATTTCTATTGGAATCTGATTTTCTTTCATAAAGGCTTCATGAAATTGTTTATAAGACATTTTGCCTTTATCGACCATTTCGTTTTTGAGTGCCATAATCTGTAAGCCTCCAACTAAATAAGCAACTTGGTACAATGGACTATAACCGCCAGCAAAAGATCTTCTCACCTCGCCTTCAGCATTTGCTCTTTCATGGCCCACCCTGTCTACCAAGAAATCAACGCACTGCTGTGGATTCCATTTCCCTAAGTGAAAATTCAACGAGAAAAGTATCCTGGCACATCGGTGCATTCTCCAAAACAACATACCGATCTTCTCTTCAGGCGTTTTAGCGAATCCTTTATCGTATAACAACAATTCCCAATACAACGCCCAGCCTTCACCACTAAATGGTGTCGAAAATGTGTTTCTATAGCTTTTGTAGCGGCTACTCATGTAATATTGCAAATGATGTCCTGGAACCAGTTCATGCTGAACTGTGCCTCTAGAAAAGTAAGGATTATTACCTCTCATACTCATTAATTTATCTTCTTGCGACATTGCTTGGGTTGGATAAGAAATACTAATTTCCCTTCCGCCAGTAAAAAATGGATTTACCAATTGTCTCTGTGCAGTCATCATCACCATGCCCCAAGTTTCGTTTGCCAAAGCTGGAATATCCATTAGGTTATTAGCTTTGATAAATTCAAGCGCATCGTCTTGCAGTTTTACAATAAGTTCTGGTTGCCTGCCTAGTGGTACATAGCTATTTTTTACCTTTTCTTGCGCCTTTTTCCAATCAGTTCCAAAGCCCATATCTTTTGAAGCTTGCAATAATTCTTTATCGCAATAAGCAAACTCCTTTTCAGCTAGTTGTATAAGTTGTTCGGGGGTATAGGGAAGCATTTCTGCGTTAATTTGCCTTTGTAACTCTTCCTTTCCAATAGGCGTACCTGTAATTTGATTACCTACTGGTTTTTCTGCCTTTACAACGAAATTTGCAGCATACTTATTTAAAGAGGCCGTTAAATCTTCTGCCGGTTTTGGCACCCACCAGGTAAACTCTGGGTCGTAGTTTACATAAAAATCCGTAAAGCTTTTAAGCCTAGCTATTAATCCATTAATGGCCCTGTTCGCAGTATTTATTTCTGTAGCTGGAAGTTCATTACTTTTCCGGAATGCAGTGGAAGCAGAATCAACTCTTTTCATGATTTTTGTGAGTTGAGCTGCTACTAAAGCTCCTTGCATGTACTTGCCCCGTCTACGTTGTTTCTCTAATTCATAAATTTCGCTAGCAAACGGAAGATACTTTTCAACCTGTTGATAAACTGCTGCGTCTTCCTTTAGTTTTTCTAAGTTCGCCACAAGTTGCTTTTTGAGTAACACATAGTCTACCTTACCGTAAATACTAAACTTATCAAAGGCTAGGTTTTTTAGCTTCGTTAAATAATCACTATTGATATCTATCAATCTTTTTCTTTGTTCTGGCGAGGCATAGTTATTACCACCGCGGTTAGAAAAACCACTGCTCGAGTTCATAGGGCTATAAAAGTCTTGAACAGCCACAATATCTCTTTGATAAGAAACAATAGTTGTACCCATCTCGCTCGTTTGCTCATAGAGCGATTCCTGGGCGAAACCATTTTGGTTGGCAAAAGCTATTAAAAGCAAACAGCAGCCAATACCAGTAATGAATGAAGAAACTGATTTGATCATTTTAAAACAAAGCATAATTTGGAAGATTTATTAATAATTAACTGTAGGCCACTAATTTAACCTTACTCACACTGTTATAAGTATCCATATATACCCTTGGCGATTTTCCGATGATACTTTTAAACACCCTATTAAAATTAGTAATGCTGTTAAAGCCTGCCTTGTAGGCAACCCCCGAAATACAATCTGCCTTCTGACCAGAAATCAAGCTTTTGCAGGCATCATTGATCCTTACTTCATTCAGGAATGAAATAAAAGTATGGCCAGTATGTTTTTTAAAATAGCGACAAAAAGCTTGTGGAGTCATGTATGCAGCGTTTGCAACATCCTCTAGCGTAATTTGGTTGTTATAGTTGCGCATAATGAAATTGAGGATATTACTTAATCTTCTGCCCTCATTTTCAGATATATCTGATGAATATACTTCAGAGCATAGCGCTTCTAAATTGACATCTATACTTTGCACCGAATTAAGAAACTGGATAAAACTGAACAGGATATCCGTACCGGTTGAACTGTGAACAGCGATCATTTTGGCAGCAATTTCTTTCGCATATTTAGTGGGAATTTTAAACCCATGTTTATGATTGCTCAAAAAGCTATTTACTGCACCCATTTCTGGTAGACTAAATAATGCTTTCAAAATTCCGGTAGGATTAAAATAAAGCGAACAAGCCCTTATCTTTTTTTCTTTATCTGAGGTGAAATATTCAGGATTGCTTTTAAATAGGTGTGGAAGATTAGCCCCAATTAGAAATATATCTCCTGAGCTAAAAGAATGCATATTATTGCCTGCAAGCAAGGTTCCCTCTCCTTCCTGCACCCAGGTAATTTGCCACTCATCATGGCGATGGAGATATTGATAAAAATGAGGTAATTCTATTTGTTCCGAAATAACACTTTTATCGTCAGGAACCAGCATGGTAAATGGAAGCACTTTCATCTTTTATATAGTTTGGTTAATTTAATTTACAAATATTAACATGTGCTAAAGAAAAAATACTTGAAACGGTTAAAATCCTGTTACGATTAGTCAATATACGTTAAAATGACGCTTATTCTGTTAACTTCGTAAGTAAGGCGACTTCGTAAGTCGGGCCTGCAAAAAATGGGGTAAAATGCTGCTAAAACCTGCAAAATATGATAGCAATTCTGCCCCACTATCTTCCTAATTTTATTTTTTTAACCGAAGCTTAATTAAACCGCAGAATGAATACAGTTATTTTTAGAATCCTTTTTACCAGCATGTTTATTTTTGTGCTATCTGCAAATGCACAAAAAAATAAGGCAAAGAATTATCAGCTTCAATCTCCTGATAAAAAAATAAAGATCAGCGTTGCCATTACAGACAAAATAACCTGGGCTATAAATCAGGAAAACGAAACTTTATTACAACCAAGTTTAATTGCATTACATTTAAATAATAAAATTAAACCGGGGATTGATCCCGTTTTAATTAAACAACAGGTAAAATCATATAATGAATTAATAGTTGCTACAATTCCTGTAAAAAGCAAAGAGATCATCAATCAATATAATGAGTTAAAACTTGATTTTAAAGGTGGTTATAGCATTTATTTCCGTGCCTACAACGATGGCGTTGCTTATCGTTTTGAAACAAATTTCAAAGAAGGTAGTATTGAGGTACTTGGTGAGACCGCCGATTTTAACTTTAATGGCAATAACAGAGTGTTTTGGCCGCAAGAAGAAAACAAAGAATTTTTATCGCATTTTGAGAGCTTATATAAAGACTCTGTACTATCAGCTTTTAAGCCTACGCAACATGCGGCCTTACCCATGCTCCTATTTGCCACATCCGGCACCAAATTACTAGTTAGCGAGGCTGATTTATATGATTATCCAAACATGTTCCTTTTTGGAAATAATGACAACAGTTTAAAAGCTGGGTTCCCAAAAGTGATTGCAGAAAGTTTACCAGTAAGAGATCGCGGTATCAAAATCACCAAACTAGCTAATTATATTGCCAAAACAAGTGGACAAAGGAAATACCCTTGGCGTACAATTGCAATTTGCAAAGAGGATAAAGATCTTTTAGTAAATAATTTAACTTATAAGTTATCTACACCTTCAGTTTTAACAGCTACCGATTGGATAAAACCTGGGAAAGTTGCCTGGGATTGGTGGAACGATAATAATATTTATGGTGTAAATTTTAAGGCGGGCATTAATACTGAAACCTATAAATATTATATAGATTTTGCATCAGCCTACGGCTTACCTTACATTATGCTAGATGAAGGTTGGACAAGAACAACAACGGATCTTTTAACCCCTTCAAAAAACATAGATATCCAGAAGCTCATTAATTATGGAAAATCTAAAGGAGTGGGTGTATGGTTGTGGACATTATGGGAGCCATTGGACAAGGATATGGATAACATTTTAGCTTTATATGCAAAATGGGGTGCAAAAGGTATAAAAGTAGATTTTATGGCACGTGCAGAACAGTACATGGTTAATTTTTACGAGCGTACTGCTGCAACCGCTGCGAAATATAAATTAATGGTCGATTTACATGGCGCTTATAAACCGGTGGGTTTAAACCGTAAATACCCTAATGTATTATCATACGAAGGAGTTAGAGGTGCAGAAAACAATAAATGGAGTGCCGAAATTACACCAACGCATAATTTAACCTTACCATTTATTAGAATGGCAGCTGGCCCAATGGATTACACGCCTGGAGCAATGATCAATGCTACCAAGAAAAATTTTAGCATTATTTATTCAGCACCAATGAGCATGGGTACGAGAGCTCATCAGGTGGCTATGTATGTGATGTATGAAAGTCCGCTGCAAATGTTGGCCGACAACCCTTCCAACTATCTAAAAGACAGTTTATGTACCTCGTTCATTTCGCGCATCCCTACTATTTGGGATCAAACGGTTGCATTGGAAGGAAAAGTTGGTGAATATGCTGTTGTAGCTCGCAAAAATGGCAATAAATGGTATATCTCTGGAATGACAGATTGGACCGCCAGGTCATTTAAAGCTACCCTAACATTTTTAGATGGCAAAAAATATAAAATGGATGTGCTGAGTGATGGCATAAATGCAAGTAGGCATGCTGCAGATTATAAAATTTCAAGCAGCAGGGTTACTTCTGGTGATACCGTTGAATTTGCCATGGAAAAAGGTGGTGGTTGGTGTGCAATATTAACACCGATTGAATAAAACTTAAATTAGCGGTATATTAGCGCCGTTTAGTTTAATTTCCATGAAAAAAGCCCAGCGCTATTTATACCAAACCTTGCAACACAGATTTGGCCCTGTATTACTTGCGATATTATTATTATGTGGCATTTCTCTTATTACTAGGCTTGCTTTATTGATCACATCTGCTAGTTCATTTGAATGGACTAGCGCTAATTTGATAAAGGTATTTGTAATTGGCTTATTTTTTGATCTGGCTGCAGCATCGTATGCCATGATACCTTTGGTAGTATATCTATGGTTATTTCCAAGTAAGTGGTATAAACATAAGGTTAATTCAATTCTTCTAACAGTTTATTTTTTCATTATAATCACAAGCTTGATTTTTAATGCAATTTCTGAATGGTTTTTTTGGGATGAATTTTCTGTACGATATAATTTTATAGCTGTAGATTATTTGATCTATACAACAGAAGTAATCGGTAATATTCGCCAGTCTTATCCAATTACCTCAATATTAATCGTTTTGTTCGCAATTTCGGCAACAGCTACTTATTTCTTGCGCAACTTTTTCTCCCCGGCTAAAGCTACTCCCCTAAAATTTAGTCAAAGGTCGAAATTTGCCGTATTATTGCTAATACTACCAATTTGCACTTACTTCTTTGTAGATCACAGATGGAAAAACCATAGTCGCAACCAATATGCCAATGAACTTTCAGGAAATGGCATATACGATTTTGGCTTTGCCTTTTGGCATAATCAACTTGACTATGATACATTCTATCAAACCTTGCCACTAAATGAGGTAAGGAGGATACTCATAAAAAATTTCTCGTCTAAAAGCTTGGATACAGCTGCACTCGGCACTGCTAGAAATATTTCATCAGCTAATGCTGAAAACAAAATGAATGTAGTAATGATCAGTGTAGAAAGTCTAAGTGCTGAATTTTTAGGAAGCTTTGGCAATACGCAGTCGATTACTCCAAACCTTGATTCACTTGCAAAAAAAGGATTGCTTTTTACTAAGCTATATGCCTCTGGAACCAGAACAGTGAGAGGGCTAGAAGCACTTTCACTCTGTATTCCTCCAACACCGGGTCAGTCAATCATTAAACGACCTGATAATAAAAACCTATTTACCCTCGGAAGTGTATTCCGCTCAAAAGGTTACCATAGCAGATTTATTTATGGCGGTTACAGTTATTTTGATAACATGAAAGAGTTCTTTTCCCAAAATGGGTATGATGTAACTGATAGAAATGCACTGAAGGCTAATGAAATCCACTATGAAAATACATGGGGAGTGGCAGACGAAGATCTGTTCACCTTATCACTTCGAGAGCTGGATCAGGATTACCAAAATAAAAAACCATTCTTTGCGCAGATCATGAC